>JBGSHH010000182.1:0-2681 GCA_041752355.1 Pirellulaceae bacterium
TCAACTCATTCGCAACCCACATTCGCACGCAAGCCGCATCATCAAAATTCAGCGTCCGCGGCGGATAAACAGCGAGCCAGCGTCGCACAATCTCTTCATCGGTCCAGTCTTTCGAGACGCTCGGATCGAGTCGCAGCAACACGTGCAGGTGATTGTCCATCACGGCGAAACCGCACACGCTGACGGCGAACTGCGCCGCGAGAATCTCCAAGCGATCTTCGATCCACTGCTTGCGATGCTCGAAGCCCTCGCCGCACAGAAACGCCCCGCGCACGCAGCGCGAGATGCAGTGGTAGTACCGCGTCAAACTCACATCCACCAGCGTTTTACGTGCCACCGTCATCGCCGTTTCTCCCAGCCTTTTCCTATTTCGCGTTAGTTCTATTGCCAAGCCGCCCCGCTGTCAATAGATTATGCCTGTCCTTGTTCCTTTCCGCGTTTCCCGATTTCGCGTTAGTTCTATTGTCAAGCGATGCGGATGTAAATAGATTATGCCTGTCCTATGTTGCTTATGTTGCTTTGCAATTACAAGAGCGACAAGACTTCGCGGACGCTTTCTTGTGTCATCGCAAAATATTGCGGATAAATACCTTAGGGCAAATACGAACAGAAAGAAAACGCGCGTCGGGATCTAGTAAAGCGGAACTGGAAATGACAAGACAAGACAGGATTGTTTTCTCCGCTAAAACAGGGAAGCGGATCGGGAATTCCAGCCTACGTCTACGAAACGACTACCCCACGCCATATGTCCGCAAGTACGGCTTCAAACGCAGCTTGCGGGCGGTGTTGTCGCTGCTCATGTAGCGTATGGTGCCAAAGATGGGGCGTTCGGGGCCCCAAGCGCGATCGTAGCGACCGAGCACCCAGAAGATGCCGCTGTAACTGTTGGGGTTGCGACCATCGACGGCGTACTTATTGTTGAGTTCGATCATCGTCGCCAGCGCGTCGCGGGGCGTGGCGGACCATTCGAGAATCTTCTTCCCCCAGAGCATACGGAGATAGTTGTGCATGCGACCAGTGCGCGTAAGTTGGCGCTGCGCCGCGTTCCAAATCTGGTCGTGTGTGGAAGCGCCCTCAAATTCTTCCAGCGTGTAGATTTGCGGCCGAGGATCGCGCGCGTGTTTTGCGAGCGTCGCCTGCGCCCAATTGGGGAGGGACTCGTACTGATCATACTTTGGATCTTGCCAACATTGGTTGTAGCCCAGCTCCCGCCAGGTGATAAGCTCGTCGAGAAAGGATTCTAATGCTTCGCTGGTATTCCACCAACCTTGCGCGCTGCCGTTGGGCTTGCTGGCAACGTCGCTGCTTTTCCAGTCTTCGCGGCGCGTGGCGTCGTGAAAAACCTGATGAGAGGAGATATGACCGAAATGGAGATAGGGCGAAAGACCGCTGGCGGCTTCCTGCTCGGGATCGTTGCGATCGGTGGCGTAGCGATCGAGGCGAGTGTTGAGAAACGTTTTGAGTGTGGCCGCAGCAGCAGTCGCGCCACCTTTCATGCAGGCGGGCGCCACGCGATGATCGATGGGAAAGTCAGACAACAAACTGGCGTCAGCAGCGAGTTTCTCCACATCCGCCACGGGCCAGCGTTTGATGATCGACTTAGGCAAGGCCGCGAGTGTGGGGAGCTTGCGATTGCGGAGCGGTTGCGATTGCGGAAGTTCGTCCAAGTGCGGAAGCAAAGTCCCTTGCAAGAATCGGCGAAAGGAGAAGGCTCGCGAAAAGATCTTGGTGGTTGCGCGCATCGGCAGCAGGCCATTGCTATCGACGACTTCCATTCGCACATCGATCTTGCGGCCCACATGTTCGATCATGCGCGGCAAGAAGAAACAAGGAAAGTCATCGGTTACCACCGCGCATGCTTTCGCGGCCAGTGTTTCGAGCAAACCTGCGCCGGCTCCTGGCTCGGGTTCCAGATAGGGATAGTAGAGCGCCGGTTGATCGGCTAAGGCGCGCTGCTGGTCAGCCATGCCTTGAATGACAAAATAGTGCAAGCGATCGCTCGCCCAGTGATAGCCTGCGCGGAGAGCTTCCAAGATCACTAGCGGCTTCTTGAGTTCCTGGGCCAGGTGTGCCGCATGGTCGAGTGAGAAGTTCCACGAGGTGCGCCGATTGGCAATCATCCAATACAGCACATAATTGCCGCCTATGTTGATCGGGCGATCGTTGACCAATCGCAGGCGAAGCGGAGGGATAGAAGGCATGGGAAGTTCACTATACTCGCGGCCAAACAAGACGACTAGCACAGCATAGCAACGAGGCAATAGCAGAACTTGGCATTTCGATTCTACTTCGCCTCCGTCCAGCGTCGCAGGAACAACATCGAAAGCGAATTAACGAGGGCAAAAATCAGCATCCCAAGCAGAGCCGAGGCGATCACGACGGCGAATAGCTTGTCGGTCCGCAGGCTGTCGCTGCTACTGGTCATGATCAGCTTGCCGAGGCCGTAGCGCTCTTGACCATAGCCTGCGAAGAACTCGCCGACAATCGCCCCGACGACCGCCAGACCGCTGGAAGTCTTGGCGCCGATGAGAGCGTACGGCACGGCGGTGGGAATCTGGAGTTTGGTCAACACCTGCCAGCGCGTGGCGCGCAGCAGCCGAAAGTATTCCAGCAACTTGGGATCGACCGCCAGCAGGCCGGTGGTGACATTGGTGATGATGGGAAACAGGCTAATGATGACC
>JBGSHH010000183.1:0-14253 GCA_041752355.1 Pirellulaceae bacterium
ACAAAACACATCCTGCACGAGGCCCCCGTAGATATTGATGACGATCTGAATCTTGGACATGAATTGTTCCTCAACAAAGCGAAGCGTTGCTTGAGAGCAGCGGTTAAAGGGGATTTGATACAATCCTGGACTTGTTTCCAACGGAAGGAGTGGGCACGGTGGCAGACTTGTCGTTACCACTACGAAGAATGGAAGATCCAACAGCGTCTGTTCACTTTGCGGGAGCGATTGACGATGCCAGAACCGCTCAAGTCTGCTCAGGTTCCGAAACAAAGCGGAACACGTGATCGACTCACGATCCTGCACCTGCTGTTGCTCATGACCGGTGTTGGGATCGGACTGGCGATCAGTCGTCCGATTTGGTCAGCACCCTATCAAGACGGCCCGGAGGACCCGATCGTCCAAGTTCCCGTTTTCGTGCGAGTCATCGTCGCCGTGTTGGGCGGTCTATCGTTCATGGGCGTTCCGCTGTTGCTCACGCGGTTGACGAAACGACGCACGCCCTGGGGACCGGGTAAAGTCGCTTGGTTCTCGCAAGGTGTCGCGACCTGGTTGCTCTGGCCACCGATTGTCCTGTTTCAAATGCAGGAGTCACGGCAAGGCATGCCCTGGAGTTCGGTATGTTGGCTCTGGGGGACACCACTGATGGGACTTTACACGACTGCGGCAATTCTCATAGGTGGCTGGTTCGGTCGCCGAGGTCGTCGTCGGCTGCGTCGTTCTGGAAAGGAACAATTTGGATTGCTCTTATCCTGCTTGTGGGCCTGCACTGGACTTTATCTGCTGAGCCTCCTGTACTGGATCGACTTGTTCAAAAAGCGATAGCACGGCGTTGTTGAAACCGTGTGCGGGAAGAACTTGACTGCCGAGCTTGGTGATTACGGCAGCAGGAACTTGCTTGGCCGCACGATGCGGTAAACGCAGAGCTTGATCGTTCTTCATCTTGGCCAGCACTAACAGCAGATACTGGGCACCGATCTCGCTCACGCTGGGCCAGTGGAAGTGATGGTAAGACGCACCAATGTCACAGGCCCATCGCCACGCCAACTGCCATTCTTCACTATGACGACTGGGTGCAATGCCATAGCGTCGCAGATGACGGCGGACGGATTTGACGAGTGTCGGCCGGGGACAACCGTGTAGGCAGTAATGTTCTGCCTGTTGGTGGGATGATTCGCTCCAATCCATGCTGCCTCCCTAGTTCGTGGAAGGATCAGGACGATTGACCCGACGTCGCGAACCGGCCTTGGGTTCCACCTTCTGGTAGATACCGGTTCGTTCCGCACGTAAGCAGCGACCAGAAGCCCAAGTCCGCAAGCGATCCACCGATTCCGCAGCCGTCACGGCGACGGGTACCACATTCTCCGCCGTCATCGTCAGCGGCATATCCAAGAGCGCCGACAAGCGACAACAGGCTTTGATTTCCGCACCGGTCCACGCTTCGTCGGCAGGCAGTTGTTGGTTGGCATCCAGTCCATAGAAGTCGAGATACATTTGCCAGATCAGCCGCTTCTCTGCCGCCTGCGGCAGGTCCAGAAAGAAGATACCGTCAAACCGCTCGGCGCGGCTGAACTCCGGTGGCAGTTTGGAGATGTCATTGCAGGTGGCGATCAAGTACACATCGCTGGTGTGATCGTTCATCCAACTGAGCAACGTGCCAAACAACCGCGTAGCCACACCACTGTCGCCGGAATTGCCGATACCGCTGAGCGACTTCTCGATTTCGTCGCAGTACAGGATGCAGGGCGAAATGGCATCCGCGATCTTGAGTGCCTGCCGGACGTTTTGTTCTGTCTGGCCTACCAGTGAGCCCATCAAGGCACCGATATCCAGTACCAGCGTCGGCCTGCCTGTTTCTTTACCTAACGCCTTGGCAAACGCACTCTTGCCAGTGCCTGGGACACCCAACAGCAACACACCACGAGCACGCTTACGCGGGTTATCACGAGCCGGTTGTAGCAGGGACCGTTTGCAGAACGCCTTGAGCGCCATCAAACCACCCAGCGAGGAAAAATCGTCACTGCCACGGTGCAGTGACAGCAGGCCACTTTTCTTTAGCTGTTGGGCCTTCATTTGCCAGAGTGGTTCGGCTTCCACACGGCTATGACGGACCAGTGACAACGAGAAGGCGTTCTCGGCTTCGTAGCGTGTGAGGCCCACCGCAGCGTCCAGCACGCGATCAAGATCAACTCCGACGGGCAACTCGCCTTGTTCGGTGGCTACACCGGTGGCGATCTCTTCAAGTTGTTCGCGACTAGGCAGATCATGCTCCAGCACCACGAACAGCTTTTCGAGTTCCGTTGGTACTTGAACAATCGGCGACAGCACGATGATGAACGTACGGTTTTGTTTGCCGGTGAGAATCTGCTTGGCCAGCGCCTGCACGATCTCGGCGGATTGCAGAAAGCGATGGAAGTTTTGCAGGATTAAGATGGCCGTGCCGTTATCATTGGCCAGCGCGTTGACCGATCGGATGGCGGCTAACGGATCATTGCCACCAGCCTCAGCGGGCGTCGCTTGGCCAGGAATCGCCAGGCCGCTTTCGATATCCCACGTGGCCAATCGCCAATCTTCGTCGCGGCAGAGCGACGCGATTTCGGTAATGGCATCGGCATGTTCGTGACTTTCGATCCAGAGACCGGTAAAGCAAGCACGAACATACTCGCCCAGTTGTTGTGATAAACCCATGCACGTCCTTTCGGGAAAGATGTTTGGTTCATGCCCGTACGTATGGGCATGAATCGGGAAAACAGGGAGCGACTGATGCAATTTGCAGCAGCCAAGTAACAGCAGCGCTATTGTCTGGCTACGAAGCGATATGGCGTCGAGAGGAGCCGTGTGAGCTTGGCAACGGACGTGAATAGAAGTTCAATCCGCCAGACGTCTTTCCATTCTCGTGATTCTGGCTTGGATTCGCTCCACGGTCGAGAATGAACGTCGTAGTTTCGTCATCCAGCGTTTCAGCGCAGCCCGTTCTTTGATCAGCTTTTCGGTGATCGTTGCTCGGCGGCGATCGAGCACGGGATCGGCAACGACTTGATTTCGCAACACGCGACGGCGGGGCGCTGTCATGGCCCCTCCTGTAGGCGTTGTTGATCGGTGTGCTGGGCATAATACTCCGGTGTGAGCTGTTCACCCGTGCGTTGACCCAGCGCCGCTTCGAGGAACTTACTGGCTTGCTGGCAATCGCTACCCGCAAACCCCTTGGTTGTCACTTTGGTCTCACCGGCTGGTGAAACAATCACTTCGATGATCCGCATGTGCGTCAGGCTCCTACGTTGATGGTCAGCTTGATGGAACCGTCCGCCAGTTGTTGCTCCGTCACCGCATGGCCGCGTTTGCGCGATTCGATTTTGGCCTTTTCCACCGCATAGCTTTGCAGGAAGGCGTCGAGTTTTTGCGGCACGCCCCACCGTCCATTAAAATTGTCATAGGCCAGTTCACCCGTCGCGAGCTGACAGACGATCGGATACCGCCAGTCGGGCAACTGCACGGTCAAGCCGGTAGCCGTGCTGGTGAAGAGCTTGACGGTCTGTGAGATCGGCGGCGGCAAGTGGAGACGTTGGCAGGCGGCGTTGACCGCCGCCGCATCCCGCACCTGGGTTTGAATGCTAACGATATGCGACATAAGTTTCCTTTTCTTAGCGATCAGAGACGCTTAGGGATGGAGAAGTCAGTTTGCCCGGCGGCCAAGCGACGGATCGTATCGAGCCAGTGCAGAACTTCGCCGCGCGGGTCGCGCTCGGCGAGCAGCTCGGCGGTCATCTGGGACACGGCACGCGTGTTGGGCCAACGTTTGGCGCGATAGGAAAGCCATTTTCTGATTCGGAGCGGCATGAGATCCCACTGTGTTTCACGAACGGTCTGTAGGTGGCAACTGCGGGCGATCAGGTCTGCCACCGGCGCATCGTCATCGAAATCCAGCGTGATGCCGAGCGCGGCTTGCACGGCCTGCGGATGCAGGTAGTTTTCCAGGCTGCGTTTGCTGGTGAGGACCGCCTGACAACCAGCACGCTGATTGATGTCGTCAACCACGGCTTGGCGGATTTCGGTCTCGGGCGACAGCTCGCGATCGAACAGATGAAACTCCGGCAGGCCCAGCGGAGCCAGTCGCGTCGCCCACGCGGCCAGATTGCCGCCGCCGATCGGCATGAAGACCAGTTCACCGCGCTGCTCCATCGCGTCCAAGTCGGGCACGGATAAGCCGTCACGGATGAGGACAGTGGCGATCCGTCGCAAGAACTGAGTATCGTTGTGGCCTTCCACAACGACGATGACGCGGGCTGTCAACGACGGCATGATCCGTGGAGACGCTAGGGTAGATGTGTCAGACGAGATGTGGGGCTCCTTGCATGCAGGAAGAATGCCGCTGGTGGAATCCACCAGCGGAGTCAAGAATGGGTGAAGAGAACGTCGGCCGAAGCTACGCCGGAGCCAATTGCGGAACCGTCGCTTCGCCTTGAAACGCTTGCCAGGATTCCTCCAGCTCCTGGCGCAACTGGCTGATCCGCGCCGGCGAAACGCCGAACTGCTGCGCCACATGTCCTGTGCGATCGCCCATCGCCAGTCGCACGGCAACTCCGCGATCACGGCTCGGCAATCGGCTCAACCAATCCTGGACGTCGATGCGCGCGGCCGCAAGTTCGGCAGGTGTGGCCCGGTGATCTTCCAGCAGCGCGTCCTCCCACTCGGATCGTCGGCGTTTCAGATCGCAGAAGGACACCACGCTCGTGTCACGATCCTTCCGACCCCAGTGTGAGGTGACGTCCTGCTTGTTGGCCGGACTGCCGACGTGCCGGCCAGCGCGGACTTGGCGAATAGCATACTGCGCGAGGGGCGTGGCGTACGCCAGATCGGCTTTGCCGCGTGCCACGAGCCGCGTAAAGCACTGAAACGCGTTGGCGATGACTTCGCTGATGAGTTCTTCGCGCAGACCAGCACGCTGCCGATGAAAGGCGATGGATGCTTGGCGGCGGATGGCCGGCAAAAGAAGCAGAAAGACCTCGTGATGCGTATCCGGCAGGCGGAAGATCTTCGGTTCAGCATGAGCAACCATTGGGCGAATCTCCTGGGAAGAATCGACCGCCCACGCAGGGCGGCCGTGTTGGGAAACACGAACCGCCCCGCGAACGTTGCGAGGCACTAATACGATGTGCGGGAACTACCGCATTCCATAAACGTTTATAGACCTAGAAAACAGAAACGTCGCCAGATCGCTTCTAGCGACAGGCAGGACCAGGAAGGCGTATGGCGGCCGGGAGGCTCGTGCGCTCGCTAGAATGGCTGTCAGGGGCCTTCCCGGGGCCGCTGGCGTGTCCCTCAGGGTGGTGCGTGGCGAAAAGCCCGCCATTCTGACCAACTGCGGATAAAACGTCCGGAGATGGCCGCTACGGGTTACGGATAACGGCGTCGAGTTCTTCGCTGTTAGGCGGATCGTCTTGGCCAAACAGGGCCGCTGCTGCGAATACGAAGGGTGCGAGACAGGCAATCACCATTGCCAGCCCGAGAATCGAGGAGCCACTCCGGTCATTTCGCTCATGGGTTTCCACCCACTGCGTGTGATTCTCGGCCAACTCTTCGTACTGCTTAGCGATCTCCGCCTGGTCAGCGCGGAGTTCGCGCTGCAGGGTTGCCAACTCCTGACGGGAGGCCGCGTCCGCCGTGACCAAGCCTCGGCTGCCGTCGGCAATGTTTTGATTGGCCTCGACCAGCGTTTGGCTTTGCTCCGCCTGCCAACGGGCGCTTTCCATGGCGTAGTCGGCGATACGCTCGTTTTCGTCCGCGCAGCCGACGACCGCAGCGAGGGCGACGCTGAGTAAGACGCCAGCGACTTCTTTTCTGTTCATTGGCTTTCCTTTGTTCGAGACAACGATGCAGCAACATTTGACTTGCCCGACGCAGGCGAGCCTGACGCACCAGCGCGACGATCACGCCCGTGATTGCTGCGGTAAAACAAACCATTAGCACGGCATTCAATCCGACCTCCTGGCAAGAAATAGCTGTAAAAAACAGCAACAGCACAGTAACGAGTGGGACGCCAATAGCTACTGCATCACATCAAGGAATTGTGACGCCAAATCGGTGATTATTTAGCCAGAACCGACCTGCACGCAGCTTGGTGTCGGTTTAGACGCACTAGAGCATCGGAAAAATGCGTGGAACAAGCATGACCGCTCGGACAGACACATCAAGCCAGCGGTGCGCGGGACAGCAAACGGTTGGCGTGGGAAATCCACTCATATTTTAGCGGCTAGCCCGGTTGACCCGTGTCGCGGCCGGTGAGCCGTCCCGCCAAAGTCTACGCACCAACGAGAAAACGCCCACACGCCGAAATGTGGGGCGCAGGCGTAGCTAATGCTCTTTGACAGGGCTAGGCTACCTTTCTGCGACCGTTATGAGTTCGGCAGTCCCACGAGGTGTTCTAATGTACTTGCGATCAATACTTGTCGGTATCTCAATGACGCTCGCTGTGTACCCTGCTCTTGCCGAGGAGGCGGTCCTGCTTTCGGCGCGTAGCGGAGTTTGGTCGGCTGGTGATACATGGCAAGGTGGGAAGGTACCCAGCGCTGGGGCCAGGGTCCTGATCCAGACTGGGCATGCGGTGGAATACGATGTGGATTCCGATCAGGCGATTCGTGGTCTCAATGTTGCCGGCAAGCTCTCCTTTGCCACGGACAAGAACACCCGCCTCGATGTGGGACTGCTGAAAATCCAGTCTACGACCGAGTATAGCGAAGACGGCTTCGACTGCGATGAACATCAAGAGACCGGCGATCACAAACAATCGCAGGCAGCGCTAGAAATCGGTACGCAGGATAAGCCGATTAAGGCAGGTCATCGTGCACTCGTGCGTTTAGTTTATTTTGAAGGCATGGATCGCAATTCCTGTCCGGCAATTGTCTGCTGTGGCGGACGCCTGGACCTGCATGGTGCGTCCTTGGAAAAGACTTGGGTAAAACTAGGTGAGCCGTCCCACCCCGGCGACACCGTCGTGACTACCAAGGAAGCCGTCGGCGATTGGCGCGTCGGCGATCGCATCATCATTTCCGCCACGACGCGTCAGAGCAAGCAGAAGAAGACGTTCACGCCCAGCGTTCGCGGTAACGCTCAAACTGAGGAACGAGTGCTCACAGCAATTGATGGCGACAAGCTTACTTTAGATAGACCGCTCATATTTGAGCACGTAGCAGAGGGTGAGTATCGAGCCGATGTCGCCAACCTGAGCCGAAATGTAGTGATTGAATCCGCTGAGCCTGCGGGAGTTCGCGGCCACACCATGTATCATCGCCCCTCGGCTGGCTCGATTGGCTATGTGGAATTCCGCCATCTTGGCAAGGCAGGAGTGCTCGGACGCTACAGCCTGCACTTTCACTTGGCTGGCGATACGATGCGCGGTAGTTCCGTCATTGGCGCTTCGATTTGGGATAGCGACAATCGCTGGCTCACTGTGCACGGCACCAATTACCTCGTGGTGCGTGATTGCGTCGGCTACCAAAGTGTCGGCCACGGCTTTTTTCTGGAGGATGGAACCGAAGTCTTCAACGTTTTCGATCACAATCTGGCAGTGCAAGCGTTCAGCTCAAAGCCGCTGCCAAAGCAAGTCTTGCCCTACGACAAGAACGACGGCTCTGGTTTCTGGTGGGCGAACAGTTGCAACACGTTTACGCGCAACACAGCCTGCGAGTGCGATGAGTACGGGTACTTTTTCCAAGCGCCAAAGACCGCTGATTTCAATCCGGTCCTGCCTGTCGCCGACGTGGACGGCACGATTCGCAATGTTGATATTCGCACGCTCCCTTTTGTGAAGTTTGAGAACAATGAAGCCCATTGCCAGCGGCGGCATTCGTTTAACCTCGGTGGCGGAGTGCCGTTCGGAGAACCGTCAGTGGGTGGCGTCGGCCCAGATATACAGCATCCATTTGTGATCAAAGGCTTGAAGTTGTGGAATGTTCATTGGGGCCTGCACCCTGTCTCGCCTTCCGTCGTGCTGGACCAAGTGCAGATCCATAACTCGGAATACGGGATTTGGCGACCGGTCTATAAGCACCATGTTTACCGCGATCTCTTGTTGACCGACGTACCGGATAAACTGCATTATGCTTTTGTGGACGGTCCGCCGCCGCCCGACGAGTTGTTAGACCCCGCGAAGATTATTGACGATCAGCCTCCAGTGAGCGTGATTACCCACGTGTTGCCACAGCCCAACGGCAAGTTGTTGGTTCGCGGTACTAGCAGCGACAATGGCGTGATCCGGCGCATGCAGGTGAACGGCGTGGAAGCGAAGCCACTCCTGCCTGGGCTCACGCAGTGGCAAGTCATCCTCGATCCGCCGACTGGCCAACCTGATCATATCACGGCGCATGCCGAAGACGCCTCCGGCAACATCGAGCATCGCCCTCACGTCGTCACCAACGACAAAACGCCCGCACGTGCAAACGTGGGGCGTTGAGTGGCAAGCCTTGTGGCATTAGCCGTTGATCGCAAACTTGCCGCGTTCGGTCTTGGTGAACCGCGATTCCGCGCCTTTGACGCTGATCTCACGGATAATTGAAGAGTAAAGCGTGGCATGAGGGGTCGCGCCACCGGGGCTCGTCCAATATCCGTTGGTCGCCATCGCCTCTAGGCCTGCTCTCTGTGACCGATTCCTAGGACGTTGAGGTATCCTTCTACGGTCGCATCTTGCAGCAGCGGTTTGGCGTCCCAAGGGTCGAAGGGAACTAAACGTTGAGCGGGTAGAACCGGCCGCACAAAGTGTGTCGCGACGCGATTGAGAAGGCAGGCGGCAAACGAAAAGCTACTGTTGGAGATGGCGACGACATTCGCCTGCGAGAGCAGGTAAAAGTCCAAATAGAATTCCGGAAACGGGAGCGGACCCAGTGCCAAGTCGCGCTGCGTCACGATCCGCAGGCCCGCGAAGTCGCGACGTATCGCTGGTTCATCATCGGTAGCGACATAAATCACTGGTCGCTGCCAACGACTACGTTGCTCTTGCAGCCAGGACAAGTACCAAGCGCTGGGGGCGATAAAGAAATGCGAGTAACCATAATCACCGCGGCGGAGATGCAACGCCACCACTTCATCCCCCATAGCACGCAGGCGAGCAGACGCCCGCTGGCAAACTTGTTCGATCGCAGCTATGGGACGAAATAATGATTCAATAAAATCGCGCTGAGGCGCATAGTAACGCATGTGGTATTGAAAAAATCCGACGACATCGACGTTGCGTAGCGGCGTTTGTAAGTGCGGAATGAAGGTGTCGTCAACGTCGTGCGCTACTTTCTCGTAGAACTGCGGCCACTGCCGCGTGAGCGGGGGATCGAAATGCCCAAACAGTTGCTGGCCAATCCAAGGTGGGAGTTCGTAATCGAGTTGATGCCGCAGCGCGTAACTACGCACAAACGCATATTGAAAGAACTGATTGCCAAATCGCCCCAGTTCGCCGAGCGAACGCATGGTGATCACGCCCCGCTGCGGCGCAGCTGGAGGCCGAGAGTCATAACTCATCATGGCGTCGAATCCGCACGGGGATACCACCGGGGATGGGCTGATCAGACACGACGAGTAAATAACCCCCGCCGCCGGCCCCCGCCAGTTTTAATCCCAAGGCTGTAGCTGGCAGTGCTTCAGTAAATGGTCGTAGCACGTCGCTCCACATGCGTGGAAACAGACGGCATTGCGCGTCAAAGCTGGCTTGTACGGCCTGCCCTAACGCGGAGACATCGCGGCGCTCAATTGCTTGCCAACACGCCTCCGCCGACTCGGCGAGTTGCTGAACCAAATTGGCCGTAAGGCAAGTTTCCGTCAAGACATCGAACTCTGTCGGCCTGGGTGTCGTCGGTAGCAAAGTGAGTTTGCTTTCCAACCATGCCAAGGTGCCTTCCTCAGTTAACGATGTAATCGTCTCTGGCCAGTGCCCTCCAGCATAATGTAGGCGATGTATGCCCGGGAGCGCTATGCCCAGTGCGTCCTGGGAACCCGAAAGCGGCAACTTGCCGGGCGGGTTCTCGCAGGCGAACAACATGGCGGCAATCTCCAGCGGATCACCCGGTGGCAGTCGATCGCCCCAAATCCGCTGTGCAGCGCGGCGGGTGCTAGTCGCCATGCCACATCTTTCATTCAAATCCCGATTGAGTGTCAACGATGCGACAATGACTGGCCCGGCAACAATTTGCGACACAAACGGCTGATCGAGCCAGCCACCCGCCAGATCGATTCGATACGGCAAACGCACTTCGCGGCGCAACTCCAAGGTCGAGCGCGGCGGCAATTCCCGCCACGGCGTGCGCGACAGAACGATGTAACGGATCCCCAGCGTGTCACACAACTGGCGTTTCTCCGGGCGATCGCCATCCTCGTTGACCACAAACACATCCGGCCGCGCCGTGATTAGTTCGGGCTCAAAATCCAGCCAACCCGACCCACTGCCGATCACAACCTGATCCACCGCGCGCAGCGACCGCAACACAAACGCGCGTTCCTCCTCCTGGCAAACTGGTAAACGGCCTTTGAGTTGCAAAATGGTTTGATCGGAGCCAATGCAGACCGTCAATTCACCCCACTGCGCCGCCGCAGCCAAGAACGCCACATGCCCGCTGTGCAGCAAATCAAAACAGCCACTCACAAAGACGCGTAGCTTCATGGGAGCGTGGTTAACAGGGGAATGCGAACGTGATCAACGGCGGTTGGCCATTGTAGTCGCGAATGCAGCAGCGTGCAGCACAGGAGATTCTCAGCCTCGTCACTTACGACACTTGACTTTCGTCGCTGCGAACTCCACAACTACGGCCTATGGCAAACATCTTATTGACATGGGAACTGGGGGTGGCGCTGGGGCATGTGGCGAACTTACTGCCCATCGCTCGGGGATTGCTGGAGCGCGGGCACCAGGTGCATGTGGCGCTGCGTGACTTGTCGAGCGCCCGCGTCTTTGCCGGTCTGCCGGTGAAACTCTGGCAGGCACCGCACAAGAACTCGCGTCCCCAAGTCGCCGTCGCGGAGCCGCGCACGTTTGGCGATATCCTCTTCAACTGCGGATTCGGTGAGCAGGGCGAACTTAGTGGCTTGGTACAAGCCTGGCAGTCGTTGTTGGAAACGGTGTTGCCGACACTACTGGTGGCGGAGCATAGTCCCAGCGCGTTGCTGGCCGCACACTGCTTCAACGTCCGCGCCGTGATCGTAGGCGGAGGCTTTATCTGTCCCCCGGCGGTCTCGCCCTTTCCCGATTTGCGTCCTTGGATCCGCAAACCGCTGGATATTAGTTGGCAGGCGGAAAGCCAGGCGCTGGCTCATGTGAATGAACTGCTGCGGACCTATGGCAAACCGACTTGGCCGGGTCTGGGTCAACTGTTCGGGACCGTGCGTGAAACAATGCTCAATACCTGCCCTGAACTTGATCCTTATGCGCCCCGTCCGCGCGAACAGTATTTTGGCTCGTTCTCGGAGTGGGGTGGCAAGACACCGGTGTGGCCCGACAGCCCAGGCCGGCGAATCTGGGGCTATCTCAAACCGTTTCCGGCGCTCGGTTCGTTGTTGGCCCTGCTGGCGGAACTGAAGCAACCGACCTTAATCGTCTCCGACGGCATACCGCCCGAACTGCAACGTCGCTTCTCACGCCCGTGGCTTAAATTCGAGCAGGAGCGGCTCGATATGGGAGCCGTGCTACGCGACTGCGACTTAGCCATCACCAATGCCAACCACGGAACGAGCTACGCGCTCTTGCAACATGGCAAGCCCGGTTTATACCTGCCGTTACATCTGGAGCAAACCCGGACGGCGCATGCCATCAATCAACTCGGTGCCGGAGTGGCCGCATCCGTGCGCAAGCCGGAGCAAATCGCCATGAAGCTGATGGCACTCTTGCATAACCGCCGCTACGCGACCCAAGCGCAAGCGTTGGCCCCGAAAATCGCTGCACTGAACGCTCCCAACTGCTTGATTCGTCTGCTCGATCGGCTAACAGCGCACTTGTCGTAATCTCGTCCGCTTCTGCCAACGAAAACACCCACTCACACCATATTGATTGGGAACGTGTTGACTGACTGTGAGTTAGCGTCGGTGATGGTCGCCGTCAAGGACGGCCAACCGTGACGAACCGAAGCTCATTGGTGGATTCGCTGGCCATTGAACTGCCAATCAGGATGCGACATTTTTTCCAAGAATTCACCAAATTCGATTGACGACGCGCCTCACAACTCCGTAAGTTAGGCACTCGTTGGCGAGAGTGGTACGCAATGCCACTCTCCAGCGCTACTTCTATCCGACAAAGGCTCGCGTCCTTGAGGGTAGAGGCCTCACCCATCACAGGGCTTCCGGACATGCACCACGTTGTCGCACTTCGGTCACCGTTCTGGCGCGGCTTTGCCCACTGTTGTCCGCCTCCCGTCAGAATTCTCGATCAATAGCTAGGGCGGCAGCCTTTCGGCTCATTGTCTGAGGGAACGATCCAACTTTCGTTCTCGTGCACGAATTCCGGCAAGGATCGTGGCTCGTGTCTCGTTTTGTCGTCACACGGATATTTTGCTGCGATTTAGGAAACTTACGCCCATGCCTCCTCCCATTCCGGGTTTTCGCAAGCTGCTGGCTCGTCTTCGTCATCGTCGCCATTTAACTCCTGCGCATCGACAGCGCCGATTGCAGCATGAGCAGTTGGAAGCGCGGCATCTGATGGCGGCGGAACTTGCTTCCGGGATCGATCCCGGACCGGCGGTCGGCAACGGAGCCAGTTTGCTAGCCACCTCGTCGGCGCGAGTCGCCAGCAGTGATGGGCGCTATGTCGTGTTTCAAAGCGCCGCCACAAATCTGGTTGCCGGTGACAGCAACAATGCCATCGATGTCTTTCGCAAGGATTTAGTGACAGGCGACGTTCTGCGCGTCAGCACGACGGCGGGTGGCGCGCAGGCCACCGGTGGAGATTCCACCGCACCCTCGATCAGCGATGATGGCCGCTACGTCGCCTTCGTCAGTGCCGCCACGAATCTCGTCAGCGGCGACACCAATAGCGCGGCGGACATTTTCGTGAAGGATTTACAGACCGGCTCGATCAGCCGCGCCAACGTCAATTACAGCACTGGCGCGCAGGCTGGCAGTGGTTCCGTTTCCTCGGCACCAGCGATTAGTGGCGATGGCAACTCCGTGGCCTTTGTGAGCACGGCGACGAATTTGGTCGCCAGCGACACTAATAGCCTGGCCGACATTTTTGTCCGCAACATTTCAGCGGGGACTACCAAACGCGTTAACGTGTATGGTACCAGCACACAGGCCAACAATGATTCGTCGTCGCCATCCATCAGCTACGATGGCAATAAGGTGGCATTTGTCAGTTTGGCCACAAATCTGGCGACGGGCGTATCGAGTGGCGACACGAACGGCAATGCCGACATCTTCGTACGGACATTTTCCAGTAACAACACTGCCCGGGTTAGCGTGGCGGGCAGTAACACGCAAGCCACGGGCGGTGCGTCGTCGTCGCCCTCGATCAATGGGGATGGCACCAAGGTCGCCTTCGTGAGTTTGGCGACTAACTTGCTGGGAACCGGCAACGACACCAACGGCGTAGCCGATGTATTCGTGCGCGATATCTCGAGTGGGACGACAGCCCGCGTCAATACGTCCACGTCGGGGACGATTGCCACTGCCGCCTCCAGTTCCGCCTCGCTCAGCAGCGATGGGCGCTATGTGGCATTTGTGAGCAGTGCCACGAACTTGGTTGCCAGCGATACCAATGGTGTTGACGACCTGTTTTTCAAAGATACTCAAACCGGCACGTTAACCCGTGTGAATCTGGGCGCGGCAGGGGTGGCCGCCAATGGGGCCGCGACGTCGGCCTCGATCAGTGCAGCCGGTTCAACCGTGTTGTTTGCCAGTACCGCCACCAATCTGGTCGCCAGTGATACCAACAGCGCCAGCGACGTGTTTGCCGTGGTGACATTGAACACCGCGCCGACGACGAGTAACACCAGTCTCAACCTGACCGAAGACAGCGCTCCGGCGACGACCGGCGTGGTGGCGGACGATGCTGACTGGGACGATGACGCGGGAAGCCTGACGTACGCCATCCTCAGTGCTCCTAGCGCTGGCAGCGCCGTAAGTAACGGCAACGGTACGTTCACTTTCAATCCAGGCAGTGCGTTCCAAAGTCTGGCGACTGGCCAGTCACAGCAAGTGACGTTCACGTATCAAGCGACCGACAGTCAGGGGGCGACCAGCAACGTCAGCACGGCGACTGTGACGATCACGGGCGTCAACGACGCGCCG
>JBGSHH010000184.1:0-6360 GCA_041752355.1 Pirellulaceae bacterium
GCCCGGCGCAGCTAGTGTTGCTTCCCGGCGAAGCTTATGTCGAGTTTCAACTCGCCGCGCAGAAGCTGCGTCCCGACTCCTTCGTCTGCGTCGCCGGCTATGGCGACGGAGCCACCGGGTACATCCCCACCGAGCAACATATCCAAGAAGGGGACACCAATCTCGGTGATTGGTGCTGGGTTGCGCCAGGATCAGAGGAACGTTTGCTGACGGCGATCAAGAAGGTGCTGGTGGAAAATTAGGGCGTATTTCATGGTGAACGCGGGACAAACGGACATGCATACAGTCCACGCAGCAAGGCGATGAGGCGCTCAGTGGCCATAGTTCCCGGCAAGCGCAACACGCGGCCGCCGCGCAACTCGATAGTGATGTGGGTGTCACTCTTAACAACAGGCGACAGCATCAGCGGCACGAACTGCGGCGTGGTGGTGGCTGGTTGGTCGCGCTGCTGGAGCGTTCTTCGCCAGGCGTAGAACGACGCCTCACTCAGTCCGTTCGCTTCACAAAACCGCCGCACGCTGAGCCCGCTCGCCGCGTGCGTGCGCACCTGCTCGCGCCAAAACGCTTCTCGTTCTTCACTCCGCCGCTTCGCCATCGCCAAGCCTCCTTGAAGAGAAGGCCTCAGCTTGACGATTCACCGGAAAAGATTGAAGACGCGGTTAGCGAAACGGACACGTCCGTATCAGTCGCCGGAACTCTTAAATGACGATCCGGTCGTCGCGGCGGATGAGCTCTTTCGAACTGGTGGCGTCTGGCGCGATGGGAATTATCTAGTGACGACGCTTCAGTCGCATCTGCCTTCGCGCTGCGTACACTACAACGATGAGGCGGTGCAGTACGAAACAATCCAACTCACCTGGTATCCATCTTGGACGCTTGTGACACTCTTGCTAGGGCCTTTGTTTCTCGTGACATTGGCGTTGGTTGGCAGGCGAATCTCTGTGAATGTGCCGATAGGCGAAAAATCGTTGCGTAGGATCACGACTGGCGCGCGATGGACCTGGGGCTGCATTTTTGCTGGTATTCTCGTCGCGTTGGGCGGTTATGTCTTGCTCTTTAACAACCACGAAATTCGCTCACTCTTCGTCTTCGTCGGCATCGGATCGATGCTGTGCGGAGTGGCCATCGGCGTCAATACGAGCAAGAAGCTGGCCGTGCATTATGCCAATGACCAGTTCGTCTGGCTGCGCGGCGCTGGCGAGCCCTTCCTTGACTCACTCCCAAGTTGGCCGATCAATCGTCCCTGGATGTGAAAAGTGTTTTGCGAATCGGCCAAACGACGATTACAATCACACCAGTACTCGCTGCACTACAGACATTCACTGGAGGCTGTGACGTGGTCGACGATCTGAATCCCTATGCGCCGCCGCCGCTGGTGGCGGAATATGTCTCGCCAGCAGGTTATTTTGGTGAGTCCGACGGACTCTGGCGGCAGGGAAAACTGCTGGTGATGCTGAAGGAAGCACGACTTCCACCTCGTTGCGTCAAGTCGAATCAGCCCACCAATCAATTCTTGAAACGTAATCTTACCTGGCATCCGCAGTGGGTGCTCCTCTTAATTCTTATTAACATACTGATCTGCGCCATTGTGGCCATGATCATGCAGAAGAAGGCAACAATTTATATCGGGCTGTCGCCTGAGTGGATCGCACGACGGCGAACATGCATTATGATCGCTTGGGGTATCGCAGCACTCGCGATCGTCATGTTCGTCGGTGGCATCGTACTCGCCCAAGAATACGATCCGGCCGCGATTTTGATCGGCATTTCCCCGTTACTACTAATCGGCGCAGCAATCTACGGTTTGGTTGGCTCTCGAATGGTTGCCCCGACGAAAATTGATGACCGATTCGTCTGGCTGAAAGGGGTGTGCCCCGAATTTCTAGCAAAGTTGCCCGAGTGGACGGGTCCCCGGGCTTAGAGCTTATTTCGCCAAACGGCGCAACACTTCAATGCCGCGATCGATCGTACTGTCTGCCGCGGCATACGAGATCCGGAAGTGGGTATTGCGTTTGCTGAAGATATTGCCCGGGATGATGAGCAATTCGTCCTCGATCGCCTTCGTCACGAAGTCGGTGCCGCTCATGCCTTTGGGTGCTTTTGGAAAAACGTAAAACGCTCCCCCCGGCACGGTGAGCTCATACAAGTCGTGCAGCCCCGCCACGATGCGGTCGCGCTTTTGACGATAGGCGTCGATGTAGGGCTGCGTGTCGACATCCATCGCCACCGCCCCCGCCCATTGCACTGGCTGCGGGGCACACACAAATGTGTACTGCTGCAATTTGATCATCGTATCGATCACTTCTGTCGGCCCATGCAAAAAGCCCAATCGCCAACCTGTCATGGCATGGCTCTTGGAAAAGCCGTCGATCACAATCGTCTGATCGTTGAATGTCGCAGGCGTCGCGAAGGGACCATCGAAACAGAACTGGCGATAGATTTCATCGGAAATTAAAGCGACATTCTTCTCCTGGCAAAGCTTTGCCAGACCTTCCGCTTCCGCTGGCGTAATGACAACGCCGGTCGGATTGCCGGGGCTATTGAGAATGACCAATTTCGTTTTGGATGTGATCGCGGCTTGGACTTTGTTCAAATCGATACGAAAGTCGGGGTAGGTATCGATGAGCACTGGTGTACCACCCACCAGACTCACCAGCGGTTCGTACATTACAAAGTAGGGGTCAAAGATAATTACTTCATCGCCGGGGTTGACCAGCGACATCAACGTCAACACCAGGCCGCCACTGGTACCACTGGTCACAAACACTTTACGATTGCTGTGCCCATACTCCACGTCAATCTGGCTTTGTAACTTCTCCCGCAGCACCGGCATCCCTTGCGTCAAGGCGTAGCCATTCTTTTTGTGCTGGATCGCATCAATACAAGCGATGCGTATCTCTTCCGGCACGTCAAAATCCGGTTGGCCGATCGAGAGATTGATGGGATCCTTCATCTTCGCGGCTAACTCGAACACTTTGCGAATGCCGCTGGAATCAAAGGCTTTGGTGCGATCGGCGATCCAAGGGTGGGACATGTGGCGCTACTTGGTTAGTGGACGAGCAATAACGACTTGACCCTCGATTATAAAAGTAGAGGGTGGGGAGTAGGGAGTGGGGAGTCGCGAGAATCCGGTCGCTACTCGATCGAAGCGTTGCGTAATTGCAGATTCATATTGTCCCAGCCGAGTTTTTCCACCACTTGCTTGGGATATTGCCAGTCATCTTTGGCGTCAGAATAGAGCACGACGCGAGAACGCTCTGCTGCCAGCGCCACCAATTCCGGCGTGCTGGTGACGTGCTGGGCGTTGATGAAGTACGGGCCATCGCGGAGTGACTTCGGCAGGTCGTACAAATCCAACTGTGCGATACTCGGCTCAAACAACGAAGCCGCCAGTGTTACGCCGGCCATTTGCCCTTGGCTTGCCAGCCATAATTGGCCAATGTCCGCATTGTTCCTTCGCAACGTGCGAATGGCGCGGCGAACATCCAGAGCAGCGGCACCGTCATGCGTTTCACCCAATAGAATAAAGCGGCGGCGAATTTGCGTTCGCGCTCGTTCGTCATTTGTCCATTGCGTTGGTCCATAGCCGCGTGGAGCAAAATAAACAAACGCCCAGTCGTTGGCCATGAGAGTTTTCTTGAGCGACTCATATTCCTTTTCATTCGTGACCACAATAGGTGCTGGGAACGCACTGCCGAAGTCCGCTGGCAGAGAGGCTTGGAATTGCTCCCAACCCTCTTGCCCCACAACATTCAATATGGTGATTTTTGGAACCTTGAGGCCCGTACGCTTCAAGGTGTAAATCGGCATATCGAAGGACCCAAGTTCCAGCGTCAGGCCATCATGCTCTATTTCCTTGCCGGACATCGCGCCAAACGGGAACTCTTCCACTTCTGTGGGCCAGGCACGAAAGACACGCTCTTTAAGTTTGACCATGACCTCATCGCGTTGCTTCGTCCACGCCGCTTTATCCACTGGAACCGGTGGCGGCGGCGCCTCCGCGACAAAGAGTTCCTGAATCTTTGTATTGACCTGATCCTCAGGCAGTTTCTCGAAGACCTTGAGTTGCTCCATCTTGAAGAACGGCACGGCGGGCTTGGTGATGAGACGATCAACACCCAGGAGGTAGTGGTCGAACCAACGAAAAGCCTGCATTTGCAGCTCTTGCGTATCCTTATGCGGGCCGGAGGTAATGTTGAAGGCGATCTTGTCCGGCACCTGATGGAGTTCATAGATCCGCCGCGCACTGACAAACGTGCGATAAACCCCGTCCAGCGGAAAGATCGGATCGCGATCCGTGTTGCTAATCACCAAAGGACGCGGCGCGACCAGTGCAGCGACCTGGGGATAGTCCCATTGAAAGGTGTTGTTCATGTACATGCAGTCGCAATGTCCCGCGACGCAGCCATCGACGATATGATTGCGCAGGTCGGTGATGCCAGCGACTGGCACGGCGACTTTAATTCGCTCATCGAGGGCGGCGATCCACCAACTATAAGCACCTCCGCCACTACGACCGGTGGCACCCAGTTTTTCGCCATCGACCTCCGGTCGCGACTGCAAATAATCGAGCGCGCGGATGCAATTCCACGCTTCCACACCAGCCGGAGTGTAGCCTCGCGACGGCCACCACCACATATTCTCCTTGTACAGCCCATGATGCAGAGCTTCGATTTCACCTAGTTGCAGCGAATCAATCACGAGACAGACATAGCCATGCCGCGCATACCAGGCACCATGATGTTGATAGTGAACTTTATTGCCGTAGCTGACACCGTCTTTCTTCACGCCGCCATGGCCGCAAAGATAGAGAATCGCCGGTGCCGGCTTGGCCAAGCCTTTGGGCAAATAGAGATTGCCAGTAACGTACAGATGCGGCAGCGATTGAAAGTGAACGTTCTCAACAGTGAAGTCCTCTTGCTCGACCTTGCCGGTCGTCGTCGCCTGTAGCGGCGTTCGCTTTGGCAACGGATCCAGTCCGAGCATCTCGAACAGTTGTCGCCGATACTCGGCTTGCTTCACCTTCCAATCGTCGAGCGTTTTGATCTCCGATAGAGATTTGCGTTCCAGTTGCTCCGTTTGGTGCTGGAAGTATTCCGCGATGAGTTTATCGCCGCGCGAGGTACCCGGCTTTACTCCGTCCTGGGCCTGCGAGAGCGAGGTTCCGAGAATGCTTAGGACAAGGCAAGTTATCGATACTCCACGCATTGAAAGCACCTCACGGAGGAAAGGCTTTAAGCAAGATTAACTGCCTGCTATGGTGCGAAGTTTGTGCGCGAAATGCAAGCAGAATCCGTTGTCGATTGATCGCTAAAGCTTCGACAACTCTTCCGCCAGCTGGCTTTGCAGAGGTTGTGGAAGACGCGCGATTAACGTGCCACTGGCACTATCGTAACGCAGCACGCCGGTGCCTTCTTCGCCAAAGTTTTTCTGGCCCAATGTCGTTTGCAAAGCCTTTCGAACCTCGTCATTGCCGTTCGCCAGTGGATAAACTTCCACATCGGGATGATCTTCCAAATCAGCGGCGGTGGTAATCTGCACGGTGCTGGCATCGATCACGCGATAAGCCAAACCCATCCGCTGCGTCAGGCGAACGACAAACTTCCGCAGCGGTTGATTGGCAGCGCCGATTTTGACTTCCGTTTCCGGCGTCCAACCCTGCTGCGCGATCGCTTGCCAGTTCACCAACACGCGCAATCCTGTAATCGCCTTGAGGCGTTCCTGAACTTTGCTCAGCCGCGTTGGTGGCACGAAGTTGATCGTGAGCGGTTGATCGAGGATCGCTTGTACCCTGCTGAAGCGCGGAGTGAGCGTGACGATGCTGGCGGGATAGGAGGAACGTGTCGGCAGTTTGCGCGCCAGTCGCAACTTTTCGCACAGGATCACAATCGCGAATTGCGTTTCGGGTGTCTGGGTGATCGCCAGTGTCGAGCCATCGACCACCAAGTCGCCAAATCCGCCAGCAGCCTTCCACGAGGCGGGATCGACCACAGCTGCGATGTGCGCGGCGAGGGCTTCGGCTTCAGCCGTGGCTGCCAAATCGCTGACATCATGCTTGATTTCCCGCAGCGCCGCCTGACTACTCGCCACCGGTAGCACCACAATCCCATCTTCGCGCGCCACAAACGCCAAGTGATGCGGAGCAAGCGCAACTGACAGCAAATCACCAACCGTCGTCCTCTTCAGGCTGACTTTGATCTTCGCCTCGGCAGAAGTCTTAATCGCTGGCAGCGCGGCTGGCTCCAACGTAATGGGAATCGTACTGAGATCGGTCACGAATTGCAGGAAATCAGCGAGTGGTACGTCCGCTATCTCGACTGCATCCAACGGATCACTCAGCCGGCGCGCAACATCTACTTT
>JBGSHH010000185.1:0-19532 GCA_041752355.1 Pirellulaceae bacterium
TTCGATTTCCACTCAGACGACTGCCCGGATGACGGAAATCCAAGCCCGGAAACGACAAACGGAGCCGTCCCCGAAATCGGAAACGGCTCCGCCTGTGTTAACCTTGGACGGCTTGGTTCGCATAACCGTCCAGAAAGCTCCGTGGGATGGATACGAACCAAACTCGCGCTGCGACCAATGTGCTGTTCGTTCATCCGCACATTGATGGCTTGCGAGATGCGTGTGGCTGAGGTTGTTCTCATGTTTCGATCACTTCGCGCGCACGTTCTATTTCTCGGCCCCCAGGTGGATTTGCCCACCCTGTGTGAAAATGTAGGACACAGAATGCAGCTTCAGCTCCGCTCAACCCCAGCGCAGCACGAGACACCCCCTCTTTATAGCGATCAGATTGGGTCCAAATCGCACGATTGTGATGGTTTTCGAGGGCTAGGAAAACTGGCGAAACGCCGTCGAAAAGGCCGGAAATTGCATCTTGGAGAGGATTTTTCACCGCTCCACACCAAGAAAGCATCAATAGCTGTTGATTCGTGTAACCGAATATTGATAATCAGCATGTGTGGTTAGCCGCAAAATGTTACTGAGTCGTCGGTCTTCTTCCCTCCATTCCCTTTAAGGGGCCTCTCGCCATGTTGAAGATCCTAGGTAGCGATTCCAATCGATATTGCGATGGGGTTTCTCGTCGCAGCATTCTGAAGCTTGGCGCGCTTTCCGCAGCGGCCGTCGGCGGCACCTTCACGCTCGCCGATTTGTTGCGAGCCGAAGCGGATGCTGGCGTGGGCTCCTCGACGAAGGCGATCATCAATATTCATCTCGGCGGCGGACCTTCCCATCAGGATATGTTCGACCTTAAGCCGAATGCACCCGTCGAGTTTCGTGGCGAATTCAATCCCGTGAAGACAAATGTCTCCGGTATCGAAATCTGCGAACACATGCCAATGCTGGCCCAAATGGCCGACAAGTACGCCATCATTCGCTCTTTGGTCGGCATGGTGGATGACCACAGCAACTTCCAGACACACACGGGCTGGAACAATCAAGATTTGCGCAACGTCGGTGGTCGCCCTGCGATTGGTGCCGTCGTCACGAAATTGCTGGGCCCCTCCGGCTCCGGGGCGCCACCTTGGGTCAGTTACAACCAAGGCAATCCTGGTTATCTGGGGGCGCAATGCCGCGGATATCATCCGCAAGGTGGCGATTTGAAACTGGTCGGCGGCATGACCGCGGATCGCTTGGCGTCGCGCACTAACTTGCTCACGTCACTTGATAACATTCGTCGCGAAGTGGATGCCTCCGGCCAAATGACCGCCCTCGACTCGTTCACCGAGCGCGCCGTTGGCGTGGTCACGTCGGGCAGCGTTGCTGACGCTTTGGACCTGGAAAGAGAAGAGAAAAAGAATCGTGAACGCTATGGCCGCGATGGCGAAATGTTCCTCCGAGCTCGACGCCTGGTCGAGTCAGGCGTGCGCGTAGTGACCTTCGATTGGGGCGGCTGGGATACGCATGATCGCAACTTTGTGCAGCTCCGCGAGCAACTTCCCAAGCTCGATCGGGCGATGAGCGCTTTGTTGCAAGACCTCTCGGATCGCGGCATGGACAAGGACGTCACCGTGGTAATGTGGGGCGAGTTCGGTCGTTCACCTCGGGTTACCAACAACGGTGGTCGCGATCACTGGTCGCGCTTGGCGATGTGCTTCCTGGCAGGCGGCAGCATGAAGATGGGCCAGGTGATTGGCACTTCCACCGCCAATGCCGAAGACGCCAAAGACCGCCCTGTGCATTTGCAAGAAGTCTTCGCGACTCTCTATCACAACCTTGGTATCGATGTGAAGGAAACCACCATTCGCGACCCCAACGGTCGCCCTCAGTTCCTTGTCGATCATCGTAAGGTCATTCGCGAATTGGTGTAACACGCACTCGCAGGCGAGAAGGCAGCAACAAGGGCGATCCGGAAGGATCGTCCTTTTGCCTTAGCTCCTCCGTTTTTGCTCATCGCACACTATTATGCGAACCATCGCAGCCGGGGAGCTTCTTCGATAGACCGCAAACGCAATCGTTGAAGCCTTTGCCAGAAAGTATTCGCGGCGTGTACTTCTCAATCCGAGTAGTGCGGGTGGACGATTGCTTGGGCGCCGTAAAGTAAATCACGTAGGCGCGCTGCCGGCCAGGCGTCAACGCATTGAAGGCGGCTTCCAAGGCGGGATTGTCGGCAAACTTCGTCCGCAATTCAGCAGGCAAGTCGAGTTCCGCGTTTTTGCTCAACGCTACTTTTAATCCGGCTTCTTCGACTGCCATGGCTTCCTGGAGATAGGCTTCCAAGACGGATTTTAGCTT
This sequence comes from Pirellulaceae bacterium, assembly GCA_041752355.1. Taxonomy (GTDB): domain Bacteria; phylum Planctomycetota; class Planctomycetia; order Pirellulales; family Pirellulaceae; genus JAEZGD01. Next base: position 2,332 of record JBGSHH010000185.1, read on the forward strand.
CGTGATTTCGCGCACGCTGGTGAACCGAATCACGCGCGCCGCTTGAGTGTTCTCGCCCGGCTTGAGGAGAATTCCCGCGGGATCCTTGAGCAGCGCCCCTTTAAAAAAGCTAAGCACGCAAGATTCTTTGAGAGCCCCGATCATCGATACGTTACTGTCTTGATGGGTGTAGCACGGTGCTCGCCACTTCCACTCCTCGGCCAGTCCGCAACCAAGTACGATCCGTCGCAGCGTCTGCATTTCCTCGCGCCACTGCGGGGCGTTTTGGAGATAGTCATCGACGTGAGGGTTGGTGTTCTGCATGGCTAGCTGCTCCGATGTCCCCTGATTCCGTAGCGATCAGTTTAGCCGATCTCTTGAGTACTTGCCAAACGCTCACAGCCCAGCAAGATTGCTGGGCTGCGATCGTTCTGAGCGTTTGAAATGAGCTAAGGAGAACTCTGGGAATCAGAAGCAACGCCGGTTCGCAGCCTACGCTATGAACCACTCGATACCAAATCGTTGGCGGAGACGAAGTACTGGCAATCGGTGGTCAGCATGAGGTACCAATCGGGATCGGTGCCGCCGTTGAGGCAGTCGCCGACGCCATCGTTATGCACCGTGCTTCCCCAACGCAATCGCTGGCCAGTTGGCAGGCCGTTGGCAAGATTCGTTGCGCGGGTTGAGAGCGAGGCGGCACTCGTCCATTCGCTCATGATCGCCAGCAGGGCGGCGGCGTTGGTGTCGTAATCGGTCGCTTCGCCAATGAGCAAGTCCTCGTCCGACCCGCCATCAAGTCGGTCGAAACCAAGCCCACCGATCAACAAATCGCGACCCGTTTGCCCATAGAGCGAATCGTCACCATCACCACCGACGACGACATCGTTGCCATCACGGCCATCGAGTTGATCGTTACCGCTGCCGCCGATGAGCACGTCGTCGCCTTGATTGCCCCAGATGCGATCCCAACCGTCGCCCCCATCGAGCACATCGTCCGCATAGCCGCCAGTGATTAAATCGTGACCTGCTTCGCCGTAGATCTCCAGCGGAATATGCGCGTCGGTACCGTAGATCTGATCGTTGCCGCTGCCGCCGAAGACGCGAACGTGTCCACCACTGGGCAAGGTGTGTGGACCAAACATTTCGCCATTCATCCAAGCGAAGGCTTGCGCGCCGGAGGTCCAAACATAGATGCGATCATCGCCAAGAGTGCCGTTGACGACCAAGTCATTGCCGACCACATTCACCGGACTGGGTGGAAGTTCATTCACATCGATCAGATTGATGCTCACTGTCGCACTAGCGGAGAGGGGTGGTGTGCCGTTGTCGGTTACGCCAATTTGTAATTCGAAGAGGGATGTCGTTTCAAAATCAAGCGCGAGTGAGTTCGCCACGCTGATCGCGCCGGAGTCCGGATCGATGGCGAAAGCGTTGCTCGTGTTGCCGCCAAGAATGGTATATGTCAGCGTTTGCCCAGCATCAGCATCGGATGCCAACACACTGCCAACCAGCGCACCGAAGGCGCTGTTCTCCTGAATGCTCAGCACTTGATTGGCAACTTGCGGGGCGTGATTGACTGGCTCGACGGGGGGTGGTGGATCTTCCGGCGCGGGTTCGCCATCGGTAACATTGGCGTCGGCGATGACATGCTGCGCGATGACGTGCCCAAACATGTTCGCGGAGTCGTAGTTCTCGGCAGTGATGATCTTGCCATCGACAATCACATCGTCGGCAACGGTGTTGGGATCGCCGTATTGCCCGCTGACCAGATTGGGGATCGCGCCGTTTTCCGCGAGCTGCGGGTAGGCCATCAATTCGAAATAGCCATACCACTGGCCGTGAAACGTACCCGCAGGCGAGCCGATCCAAGGGACGGAAACTTGCTTACCATCGACGGGACTAACGCCATCGACGCGCGCCCACGCCAGCACGGTAGTGCCGTGGCAGATAGCGGTGACGTACTTATCTTGTGCGACAAAATCGCCGATCAAATCGTTAACGGTGGCCTTGGTCCCCGGGTCGCCGTTGTAGCGCGTGTCGATATAGTTGCCGGGAAAGTCGTATTGATACATCGACGAACCCCAGCCGCCGACGAAGACAATCGCCGAGTAATCGCTAGCATTCACGTCGGCCAAGGCGAGATCGGGATCGACGCGCCCCGAGGTTGCCCCTTCGCCTGTATTTTGATGAGGATACGTGGGCAGGGTTGTCGTCGCCGCCACGCGAACTTCAATGCCATCGGCTTCAAGCGCGGCGCGCGTGTCGCCATATTCCTGGTAGTAAAAGTCGGTTTGATCGGCGACCACCATCAACACAGGCAGGGGATCGGCTGCCATCAAATCGCGTCGTTCGAGCGATTCCAAGCGAAAGCGGCGACGTGAAGATAAGGATTTGCCTTTGCGTAACATTTTCTCTGGCTCCGGGAAGAGGTTTGTGGGCGACGCGGATCGGCGTCGCCTGCAAGGAAGATATGGAGCCAGCGAATAGGATCTTTCAGGGATGAGCGGTTTTTCTGAATTTTCGTGGGGCCGGAAAATCTTTTGCAACCTGGTTGCCGATTTTTAGGGAACATTCCGCGATCCAACGCGTGTTGCACTCCAGGCGAATCTCCGCTCGGCAGTCGGGCCTGCCATCCGAAACGCTGCCAAGAAACAACAAGACGCCAGCACGATGCTGGCGTCTTGTGAAGAACGCGTGGCATACGAAATTCCAGATCACAGGCGGCGAGAGGTAAGCGACACACGACCGGCGACAACGCGAGTTTCGTGCGTCAAAATGGCGAAGCCGAGCTTACCAGACCTCGAGGGACCATCGTTGCGAACGAAGTTCTGGGCCGAGGTGGAACTGCCAAACCGCTGCCAACGCAAGGGCTCGTTGATGCCGACGAAACGCCATTTTACCCAATGCACACGAGCGATCGAACTACGATACGCTTCGGCCGAGTTGCGATTGGAAAAAGTGCGCGGCGTGCCAATCACTCCGCCCGTGAAAGGGTTGTACTCGGTCACGGTGTAGGTATATGTCGGTTGTGGCTGCGGACGAGGCCAAGGTCCGGGTCTTGGTCCAGGCTGTGGACCGGGGAATGGAAAACCTGGACGGCCGATGACGATGCCGCTATCGCCAATACCAATCGAGATTTGCGCGGAAGCTTCTTTCGCATGAGCGAAGCTGAGACAAAACATGGCGGCGGCAAACAGGCCGAGTGTGAAACGGGACATGACGGGAACTCCTAAGTTAAGTGTTTGTTGGTGACCACGTAGTCGGGATCGCCAGCATTGAAAGCAACCGGTGTGCCAGTCGAAGTCTCATTGGGAAGAAGGACAAATAGCTCGCAGTTTGCGGCGATATTGGCGATGCCGAGGATCAAAGGAACCCTATCGAAGTGTGATCAGGTTGATTTAAGACAGTCGTCAATTAGATGCCAAGAGAGGCCCCGCCAGCGGAACTTGATTTGACGACATCTATCGAAGCGCTCGATGTCGAATTTTTTGGACCTAAAGATCCAACCCACGATCGCCGGGATTTACGGGGGAATGCAATTCCCGTTTTCGCGCTATACAATGATGGCGAAATGTCACACCGCTCTCGACAATAGGAACCTCTCCCATGGCAACCGCCACTATGCCGGACGCGCGTAAGCCGGCCGTCCCCGCCGTTCCCACCCAGAAGAACTTTATCGATGGCAAGTTTGTTCCCAGCCAAAGCGGACAGACTTTCGCCACCATCAATCCCGCCACAGGCGAGACCATTTGCGAAGTCGCCGCTGGCGACAAGGCCGATATCGACATGGCCGCGAAGGCGGCTCGCCGCGCTTTGGAAAGCGATGGCTGGAAGCGGATGAACGCGGCTGATCGTGGTCGGCTGATGTTCAAACTAGCCGATCTGGTCGAGGAAAACGCCGAGGAATTGGCCGTTCTCGAATCGCTCAACAGCGGCAAGCTCATCACCGACTCGCGCGGCGATGTGGGCGGCGTCATCAATACGCTGCGCTACTACGGCGGCTGGGCGGACAAGATCGAAGGTCGCACTGTGCCTGTTCGCGGCAACTTTTTGTCGTACACGCTCCGTCAGCCAGTGGGTGTGGTGGGACAGATCATTCCCTGGAACTTTCCGCTGCTAATGTTGGCGTGGAAGTGGGGTCCCGCCTTGGCTTGCGGCAATACCATCGTCATGAAGCCGGCGGAACAAACGCCGATCACCGCCATGAAAATGGCGGAACTGGCGGCGGAAGCTGGCTTTCCCGCCGGCGTGATCAATCTCGTTAATGGCATGGGCGAGACTGCGGGCGCGTCCCTGGTGGAACATCCCGGCGTCGATAAAATCGCCTTCACCGGCCATTACGAAACGGCCAAGATCATTCAGGCGAGCGCCGCCAAGACCCTCAAGCGTTGCACGTTTGAACTCGGCGACAAGAGCCCGAACGTCATCTTCGCCGATTGCGATATTGACGACGCGGTCGAAGGGGCGTTTCACGCGATCTATTTCCATGGCGGCCAATGCTGCACCGCCGGTAGTCGCTTGTTTGTGGAAGATAAGATTCGACCGGAGTTCGTCAGTCGTCTGGCGGAGAAGGCCAAGGCGCGGAAGTTGGGCGATCCTTTGGATGCCAGCAGCGAACAAGGACCCCAGGTATCGCAAGAACAACTTGACAAGATCATGGGGTATGTCGAATTGGGCCAGAAGCAAGGGGCGAAGTTGGTCTCCGGCGGCAAACGCCATGGCGACCAAGGCTTCTTCATCGAGCCCACGATTTTCGACAATGTCAAAGACGACATGGCGATCGCCAGCGACGAAATCTTTGGCCCAGTGGTAAGCGTGCTGCCGTTTAAGGATCTCGACGAGGTAATCGCTCGGGCCAACAGCACCTACTACGGACTCGCGGCGGGTGTTTGGACCAAGAATATCGACAAGGCCCACACCTACGCCCGCGAAGTGAAGGCAGGAACCGTATGGGTGAATTGCTACCATGTCGTCGACACCACCACCCCCTTTGGCGGCTTTAAGATGTCGGGGCAAGGTCGCGAGAACGGTGAGGCGGTATTGGAACACTACACGGAAACCAAGACCGTGACAGTGAAGCTGAAAGACTAAGCAATGGAAATACTCTCTTCGGGGTAGTGTTTCGACGAACAAACATGGGACGGCTCATCGCTCGTGGTGAACAGCGGTGGGCCGTTTTTGTAGGGTGGGTCTTCGACCCACCAGATCAGCAGAAGGTGGGCCAGAGACCCACCCTACCAGTTGTGAGCCAAGATGCCCGAGCCGAAAATCGAACGTCGTACAATCCATTTCTCCGGTAGCGTCCAAGGTGTCGGCTTTCGCTATAGCACCGTCGCTGCCGCGCAAGGTATTGCTGTGCAAGGGTTTGTGCAAAACTTGCCAGATGGTCGCGTGTTGGTGGTAGCGGAAGGGACGGCTGGCGAGTTGAATAGATTCCTGGCGACACTCAAGTCGCGGATGGAGTCGAATATTCACGATGTGAAAACCGACATTGGCGCTCCCAGCGGTGAGTTCAACCAGTTCGACATTCGCTACTGACCATACGGCCAGCCTCGGCCGAGGGCGAACCAACCGCTAGCAACTTGCGTAAACCGGACATCCATCGACACTTAGCTTCTTTTCGTCGTCCCTCATCGAATCCTTATGAACTTCGCCTTTGCCTCGTCGTTGAATGCCCCGCTGCTGGGTGCTATCTCGGACTTCTTCAGCAGCGCCACCTGGGTCGGCAACTGGCTCACACCGCTGTGGCTCGTCGGCATCGGCGCCACGATCGGCGTTTTGGTGCTGCTTGTGTTGTGGGGCCTGGTGTGGCTGTTGCGCGGTTTGCCGTTCTTTCAGCAACTTTCCGAGGTCCCGCTGACCATCACCGAAGGTCCGCTGCAACCCATTCTCGCCATTACGCTCGCACTGGTGGCGTTTGGTATCGTCGGTACCGTCGTCGTCCGCCGCCCTGGCGAGATGATGGAATCCTTATTGCGTGCTTCTCAACTCGGCGAACGGACGCAAGTTTTCGACATCGAGGCGCCCCCAGAAACCGACGTTGCGAAAGAACAAACGATCGATTTAAGTTTCCGCCGTAGCGAACTTGTCGAGATGCGTTTTGAGTCCGCCGAGCCGCTGGCGGTTTCCGCTTTTGCCAAAGACGATCCTGGCTTACCGGTGAAATTTCTCATTAAGCCGGGCGAGGAGTATGTCTTCTATCGCGGGCAACACTTTACTAGCCCCTTTCCGCAGGAAGCCGTCGAGCATCTGTACGTTCTCAACCAAGGGACCGAAGCGACCAAGCTTACCGTCGTCACCTTTACGGAACTCGCCTTTCCCGAAGCGATCACCGCCGTTTATTCGGCCGGCATCGTGATTGCCATCTTCCTGCTTTATGCTTTGCAGCGAGCGCTCATGCCGCGCATCTCCGCCGTGGCGCTCGCAACGTACAAATCAGAAACCGCGCAGCCGATCTTTCTGATCTTGGTGGCGCTCGGCTTGTTCGGTGTGATCATCTTCGAGTTCATCCCGTATAACACGCTGGGCGAAGACATCAAGATGCTGAAGATCTCCGGCCTGACGCTGATCATGATTTTGGCGATCGTACAAGCAATTTGGGCTGCCAGCACGTCGATTTCCGAAGAAGTGGAAGGCCGCACCGCGTTGACGGTGCTTTCCAAGCCAATCGGTCGCCGCGACTTTATCCTCGGCAAATACCTCGGCATTTTGTGGACGGTGGCGGTGATGTTCGCCATCTTGGGGACGGTATTTTTGGCGGTGGTGGCCTACAAACCGATCTATGACGCGCGCGAAAACTCCAAAGACGATCCCACTTGGCAGCAATGTCACGACGAAATGGTTGGGGTGGTCCCCGGGCTAGCGCTGACGTTTATGGAGACATCCGTTTTGGGTGCGATCTCGGTGGCCATCAGCACGCGGTTGCCAATGCTGGCGAACTTTGTGATTAGCTTCGCCGTCTACGCGCTGGGCCATTTGACGCCCCTGTTGTCGCAGTCTAAAGCCAACGAGTTTGAGATCGTGCGGTTCTTTGGCCGCTTGATCGCGACCATCTTTCCGGTGCTGGAGTATTACGACATTCAGGCGGGCATCGCAGGCGGATCCTCCGTACCGATTATCTATCTGCTCTGGATGCTGCTTTACACTCTTCTCTATAGCAGCATCGCCATGCTATTAGCGTTGATTCTGTTCGAGGATCGTGACTTGGCGTAGTGCCAGCTACTTCAACATTAACACAATCTGCGCTGCCGGCTTAGGCGGAGCGGCCACGCTTGCTTTAGCTGGATCGGCCATGTAGATCTTGTTCTTCACGAAGATTTCGTTCTTGGTGGTTTGCGCCGTGTAATCGCCGGGAGGAAGATCATTGAACTTCACGCTGCCGCTCCCATCGGTGGTGCCGGTGTGCGATTCTGGCCCGGTAATGGAAACTTCGATGCCTCGCTCAGGCTTGCCATCGCGTTGCACAAAAACCACCAGCGTGTTCTTTTCTTTCTTCTCTGGCATCGTCTCACCCGAAGGCGCCAGGAATTTCACGTTGAGCTTGATCGGATCCAGCATGGCGTTGTTGCAACGATCGATGGCTTGCAGGTACAGCGTTCGTGTCCCTGGCGTGATTTCCTTGGTGGCCAATTCCAGCACTGCTTCGCATTCACGGGTATCAGTGGGATCGGTCTTGGAGAGCGAACGGACTTCAAGAATCTGTGGCTCTTTGAGATTCCCTTGCGGATCGAGTTGCCATGACCATTGTGCATCGCGCACGCCTGCCACGTCGTCGTGCAGTTTCACCACCAGCTTAAGCGGTTGACCGATGCTCACCGACATTTCACGCAACTGAGCCGCTAGCGCCGGCGCTTCATTATCGATCACCAAGCGATCCTCGCGCACGATCGGCAAGCCTTGCGGCTGACCATCGCGATTTCGCGGCAGAATCTCTGCTTTGATGGTGACGACGCGATTCGTCAGACCTGCCAATTTGAGCGTGCCGCGCAAGTCATCGACGCTACTGCGCAAAAGAAATCGCGGCCTGGCGGCTTCAACAGGAGCCAATTCCATGCTGAAATTGCGATCGGCGTTGTACTCGCGCGACGTATCTTCCCCTTGCTCGCCGGCGTCGCTGGCTTGCGCGACATATACACGGAAAAGATATTCCTCAGCACCCGAACCAGGTGGCGGAACGTCAGCCATCGTCCAGTAATCAATGGCGTCAAGCGTTTGGAAGTAGCGATTGCGATCGGTAATAGTCACCGGCTTCTGTTCCGCATCTTTCGTCAACAACACCAGCCGCAGATAGGAACGTCCGGCTTGAATCCGCTCGGCCTGACCAAATAGCGGCGCGCGATACTCAAGCGCTCGCGGGTGCCCATCGATCGAGAGCACGACATTGGCGCTATCTTGCCCAGGCGGCAACAATTCGCTGATGGTGAGCGGATTGAGAAGCAAATTGCGAGTGTCGGCGCGGCCCGCGGGCTTGAGCGGATCGATCGTATCGAGCTTTTCCCAACGGACTTCGCAGTCGTGCGTCGGTGAGCGGCGGGGACCGCTGGGAAGCAGCGCGACCTTACTGGCTAGACTCCGTTTCGCCACGTCAGCCATGAACGTGACATCGACGTATTGACTAGGATGCAGCGGCGCGATATCCAGCCACACGCGCTGCGGTGGTACCTGTCCATCGGTAGAAATGAATTCGCACACAATGCCTCGCTCGACATGCGGCGTCGGTAGCGCGGCCGGAACTGCTGGCGGAGCGGCCGGAGCTGCGGGCGGTGCTCCAGGAACGGCGGGCGTCGCGGGCATCGGCGTGGGGAATAGCGAAAGATCGAGCGTGCCTGCGGCGGGAACTTCCAGGCTCGATTCCGAGAGTTTCACAGCGCCGGCAGCAAGTGCACCACTGGCTTCCCAGGGCTGCCAGCTTGGCGAGCGAGCGCGCCGCGGATCGGCCGCAAAGGTGTAGACACGATAGGTGAACTTGCGCGGTTTTTGCGAGCGATTGCCCACACTTAGCGCAAAGGGTGAAGAGCCACTGGGAAACGGTTGCAGGAGTACTTTTGTAAGGCCGTTGGTGTTTGTCGCTGGCTGCCAGGTAAACAAGCCTTCAGCGTCGGCAGGCGATTGTGGCGCGAGATCGGCGACAGTTCCAGTCCAGCCGCGTACGAACAGTTCAAGCCATTTCGGCTCTGGCAGTTGGAACGTGGTGGAATGGGTCAATTGTTTCTCCGCCACCGCGCGCATCAATAGCGTTGCTTGCTTGCCAGACTCTTCGCCCGGTCGCGGCATCACTTTGAGCAGAATCGGTAGGATGTCGCCGGGCGTCTTGTCGCTGGTGCGTAAAGTGATTGCGTCCCGCGATTTCAATTTGCGACCGCCTAGCTGCTCGACTGCCAGCAAACGTTCGTCGAATTCAAGTTGCACCGTCGTCTCCGGCAAGAGCTGCGACGCCGGCCCCAATTGCCAGGTGAATGTGCTACCACTGGACGATAATGCTACCGATTTGTCTTCGGTGATCGACGCGTCGGAACCAATAGGCCCGCTGATTGCCAGACGTGCCACCGGCGTGGCGATAGTGTATTGACGTTGTGACAAGATCTTCCGCCAGGCGGTGCTGATGGTGGAATTATCCGTATCAAAGTTCCAGCGAATTAAGCGCTCCGCGCGGGCGACATCGGCCGCCGTGGGACTAACAGCGCCGGCGAGTTCCGTCACCAAGGCATTCGTTTCGTGTCGCCATTGCAGCAGAATTTTGCCACAATTGTTGAGTTGATTCACACGATCGCGATCGAGCGCCGAACTGGCGATCGACACGGCTTGATTCAAGTTGGCAGTGGTCGCCGGAGGCAAGTCGGTCGAGAGCGCTTTCGCCACCTCAAGGTCCAACGTCGTCGCCAGTTTCAGTTGCTCGATCCGCTTCGATCGCCAGCCCGCTAGGTCGCTATCGCTGGGCTGCGAGAGTTCTGCGGCGCTCAGTAGTGGCACTTGCTTATGTCGCGCTCGCCACGCCCCTCGCGCATCGCGGCGTTCGACATCATTGAACAGTGAACTGTGCAGAATCTCGTTTAACAGCAAGTTCGACGTCGCACTATCATTTCGCGAAGGGAGCAGGGCCGCACGCAACTCGTCATAGATCTTCTCGACTTGGGCGGTGAGATCGACGAGCAGCACTTCCCGGCCGCCTGAATCAACGGTTCCTACCACCAAACGTCCTCGATCGTCTTGATGCAGCGGACTGGATAAAGCCAAGTCTAGTTCCAACGTCGCAGCGATCAGTCCGCGCAAGCGTTCCAGATGCCCCGTCGGCCAACCAATACTAGGCGGATAGTTTGCCAAACGAAGAAACTCGCGCAGTTGCAGCGTTGCCCGATCGCGCGCGGTGATCGCCTGCGTCAGTTCAGGCGCATTGACCAGGCTCAGAACGCTCGGTGATGCTTGCCAGGCTTGTCGCCATGACGTTAACGCTTGCGCACCGTTGGCCAGATCAGCGGTGGCGCGCGATGTGGAAATCCCTCCCATCGCTGCTTGTTCATAGCTGCAACTTTGGCGAATCAGTTGCCGCCACAAATGCGGTGCGTAATCCGCAGGCGTTTCCAATAGACGCTGAGCCGGATTGCCAAACGTCGTCATTTCCCAATCGCGGCGTGCTTCATGGATCGCCGCCAAACTCGCAGTGGTTTCGTCATCGGCGGCGATCGGTTCAGCAGCAGGCTCGGCCACAGGCGCCACCGGTGGTGGCACGGGAAGCGTGGGAGCGGGAGATGGCGTTTCCGGCTTCTTTTCGTCGGTGGGCGCGGTATTCGGCGGCGCCTGAAACATCGCGAAGGATGATCCGAGCGGCAATTGTGCGACTTTCTTCTCCGCCGGTTCGGATTCCTTCTCTTCTGATTTCGTTTCCGCTTTGCGCTTGGACAATTGGCGCAACATCAACGTATCCGCTACGGCGAGATCGACTTCTCCCACTCCACTGCGCAGCAATAGGGGCGTTTGCGCCTGCGTCTTGCTCGATGCTTGCCATGCCCAGGCGGAAGTACGCGCTCGCACGTAAGTGAACCACTCGCCCAGTGTCAGTTGGCCATCGGCATTGTCTTGACTATCCGCCTCGCCTTGCCAACCGCTCACCAAATAGTAATTAAACGGCGAACGCTGCTCGCGATACGAAACTTGCGATTGCTCCAGGTAATTGCTGGCAAGCATAACGTGGATTGGCTTTGACTTGGACGGAAGCGCTTTCACCTCCGCTTCCAACAGACGCGGAAACTCGTTGACAATCATCCCTTGCGACATATCTTGATCGAGCCGCCCGACGTCCAGCACTAAAATGATTTCGCGCGCCGGCGCAGCGGCCAGCGCTTTCAAAACATCACTGACCGCGATCCGCCCGTGCGGGGTCTTACCGGCGTCTGGATCGTAATTGCTGGCTAAAAGATACGCCTGACCGTCTGCCGAAACGCCATGCGCCGTGACATACACCACCAGAATCGCACTCCGTGGCACGTCGGCGTACGCTTCGCGCAGGCGGGCCACGACGTTGTCGCTTTCGGTATCGTCAATCGTGTGGACGAACGTGCTGGGAGATTCCGTTGCAGCGGCCGACAACGCGGCATGATCTTGCGAGGCGAAAGGAATCGGAGGCGCGTCGAACTGGCCATAATCGCTAATTCGCAACAATACGAAATGGACTTGCGGTGTCCATTGCCAAAACATCCAGACAATCAGCAGGATAAAAATTGCCACCAAAGCGAGGCTCAAGAGCGTCATAAAAACGCGCTGCGCCCAGACCGAACCGGCGGAACTTTTTTCCGGCTTGGCTTTCCAGGAGGGACGGGTTTGGTTTACGGCGCGATGCGTGCCAGTCATTTGCCCACAACATTCGTGAGGGCGGGGCGAGTCTACGCGTCCCGCCACAATCCATTAACGAACACCCTAGCGCCGCGCAGACTCTGCGGCACCCTAACCCCCAGCGCGAAACTCTCGCAACTGCTACCTCCGCCGATAAGCACCACCACGCGTTACAACGCTTATATCCGATTTAACCTGAGTTGCCGGAAACTACGGCATGGGGTAGCCTATGCTTAATCTACCCCCGACGATGGGCTGTCGCAATTTGGGAACAGCAAGAACTGCCCGGCAGCAAAGATGTTGCGTGTAGTGTAACGTTTGTTCCGACGTTGCGCTGTCGAAGTAACCTCTCGTGTTGATCAGGACCGATACAGAATTAAAGCGTACCCACAAAGCTTTGCTAACCGGCAGTGTTAGCCAGCCCTTTGAGCGTTGAAAGCTCCCCCACCCATGCGTAATTTTCCGGTCCATTGGTCAGAGGGTTTGTTCCTGGTGCCGCAGCACTTTCAGGCGGCGGAGCGTCATTGGAATGAACTGCTCAACCGCTCGGACAGATTCGGTCACGAATTCAACTATGGCTTGCGCCGGATAGAATTGAGCCACGATGCCATTCTAAACCAGTCGTTCCAAGTGCAAGAATGCGAAGCCCGCACGCGAGAAGGAACCATCATCGCGCTGGGCGAAGGGCAAGAACCCGATCGCTTGGCGATAAAAGAGGCTCTGCAGAAAGCTCAAAAGACCATCCTGCAAACCAATCTGGCAATGCCTTTTGAGCAGGCGGCGCTGGTCATGATCTATTTGGCGATGCCCAAATGGCGCTCTACCGGCGGCAATGTCGCGCTGGAGGAAGGTCGCGAGCAACTGCGTTTTAATGAAGTCCGCTCCACGCGCGTTGATGAATCAACCGGCGAGAACGATCAGGAAGTCTGCCTCAAGTCGCTCAATATCTGTCTCAAAACTTCCGAAGATGCCGATTTATCGAACTACGAGTTGTTGCCCATCGGGCAGGGAAAGCGCGCAGGCGAGAAGGGGCCGGAACTCGACACCGACTATATTCCACCGGTGCTGGCGATCGATGCCTGGGAACCGCTGCAAAAAGATATCGTACAAAGAATTTACGATTGGATCGGCAACAAGATCGAAGTACTCAGCGAGCAAATCATCTCGCGCGGCATCACGCTCACCAGCCAAGACCCTGGCGACCTGGATCGCCTTCTGATGCTGATGACGCTGAATCCTGCCTATGCGTCTCTGTTTAATCTCGCGTTTGGTCGCGGTGTGCATCCATTCACTGCTTATAGTGAACTCTGCCGCATTGTGGGCCAACTTTCGATCTTCACTCCTGCGCGTCGAACCATTTACTCACAATCGCTGGATCCAAATAAGCCGGACGAGATTCCGCTATACGATCACGACAACTTGGGGCCCATCTTTAAACGGGTGATGGCCCATCTGCGATTCTTGCTCGATTTGGTCGGTCCATCGCCCGGTTATGAGCAGCGATACTTCATCGGCACGCGGCTAGGCATGCGTGTGACGATCAAGCCAGAGTGGCTGGAGTCAAGCTGGAAATGGTTCGTCGGCGTGACCTTCAAGAATGTCACCAACGACGAAGTTGACGAAATGCTGGAAGCGGGCCGCGGCGCGGAAACCACCAAATTACACTGGAAACTCGGCAGCGAAGACAAAGTCGACATGCTCTTTACCAGTCGCCTACCAGGCGTGAAAATGCGCAAGTTGGCGCAAGCTCCCGCCATCTTGCCCTCCGGCGGGAACTGGGTTTACTACGAGATCGAGCGTGACAATCCCGCGTGGAACGATATACAGCGTACCGGCACACTCGCCATGCGGTTACAAGATCGCTTGATCGAAAACAAGAACGAACTGATCAATCAACGGACCATTATCGTCAACTTTCTCGGTCGCAAGGCGGAACTCGATTTCGCGTTGTTTGCCGTGCGGACTACATCATGACCCCAGACTTCGCCCGCGCGGTCGATCCGGTTTTCGATTACGTCTTGCGTTCGTTAGAACGCATCGAGAACGGCCAAGACCCCGATCCCGAACATACCCAAGGTCGCATCGTGATGGCCATCGAGCGCGCGGAAGCGACGCTCGGAGAAGCCAACGACGAGTGGCAAAAGGCCAAGTTCGCGCTGGTCTGTTGGATCGACGACTTGATGGTCAATGCTCCCTGGGCGGGGCGCGAGTGGTGGGTCAACAACATCCTGGAATTCAAGCTGTTCAAGAGCAATAACGGCGCGGTGTTATTTTACATGTGGGCTCGCGAAGCCACCGAAAGTCCGCGCCGCGACGCACACGAGGTATTTTATCTCTGTGTGATTCTTGGCTTTCGCGGTATCTACTCCGATCCCGATCGCTATCGCGACGAACTCGTGGCTTTCAACCTGCCAACGAACCTATACGAGTGGTTGTCGAAAATGGCCGACGGCATTCGCAAGCCGCAGCCATCCGCGCTGCCGCCGCAAGAACAAGCCGAATCGGTGGCCGTGCCGCTGCGTGGTCGTGGCCTGATGGCGCAGGCCTTGCTGTTAACGGCCATCACCTCCGCGATCGCTGTTTTGTTTGTCGCCTGGCCGTTGTTATTTGTGAAGAATTGATCCGCCAAGTTGCCGCCGGAACGCCAGCTAATGAATTTCCTTCGCAGTATATTCTCGATCGCTTGGACGCCATTCCACTTCGTGTTGGACCCCAAGCAGTGGTTTACGTGGCCGCAGCGCTTAGTGCGGCTTAGCACGCCGGGCCTAGCGGCGATGGTGATGTTTGTATTTCTCGTGGTGCTGACCATCACCTTCGCGGTGATCAATATTTGGCAACCGGAAGTGGTAACGTCGCGCTGGATCTATGGCGTGTTACCCATCATTCTCCTGCTCATCGTAGTGATTCCGATCGTCACCTACTACGCGGTGAGAATTTGGCTGCAAGAAACAGGCGAGCGCTTCGAGGATATTGAACGCGCATTCAACACTGGCCTGGAAGAACTCCAACGTCGTGGCTACGACTTGCAACAGATGCCGTTATTTATCGTGCTGGGTTCGGAAAGCGATAGCCGCGAACATCATGTAATGCTGTCGTCGCGGCAGGAATTTCCCGTTTCGCGATTTCCCTCTGGCAAGGAACCGTTGCATTGGTATGCCACGGAAGACGCCGTTTACATCGTGCTCAGCGGAGTTGGCTGCTTGACGCATTTGGCGCGGGAGGCCGTCAAAATCACGATGGATTTGCAGGTTCAAGCGCCGGTCGCAGGTCCGCCCCGCGCTGGCGGATTGAATCAAACCTACTGGCCAGAAGACGACGATTCGATTACGTCGAGCGCCGCGAAGATGCAAGGGTCGGTTTCAGGCAGCGTGATGCCAGCGCAAGAATACAGCAAGCCGGACTTGTCGCGTACGGTCGATCCGAGCGAAGACGACTCGATTCTCGCGCTACGCAATCCTCACGCCAGTCGCCTGCCGGGTGCCGACGGAAAGCGTCTCAAACCGCTCAGCCCGCGTCGCGAAACGCTGGAGTTAGAGCAGCGCCGCTTGAAGTTTCTCTGCCGTTTGATCAACGACGCCCGCAATCCGGTCTGCCCCATCAATGGCGTCGTGGCGATGTTGCCACTCAACATGATTTTGGCGGACGAATCAGGCAGCCATAGTCTTAACGCGCTACGGACCGATATGGGGACGCTTGTCGCCGACCTGCGACTGCGTTTCCCAGTGGTGCCGTTTGTGGTCGGTTGGGAAGACGATTTGGGCTTTCAGGAACTGACTCGTCGCATCGGTCAGGAACATGCCCGCGATAGCCGGTTTGGCAAAGGAATCGGCCTCTGGACGCCTCCCACGCAATACACGCTGGAAGCGGTCGCGGAGCATGCTTGTCGCGGTTTTGAAACGTGGATCTACAAGTTTTTCAAGCAGAAGGACGCGTTGGAGAAGACCGGCAACAAACTGTTGTATGGTCTGATGTGCAAGGTGCGTCGATTCTTGCAGCCACGTCTGGAAGTGATTCTCAAGGCCTTTGAATGCGCCGAGGACAAGTCCAATATCGAAGATGTGCCGCTACTGGCTGGCGTCTATTTTGCTGCGGCAGGCAGTAAGCCGGATCAGCAAGCTTTCAGCAGCGCTGTCTTCGCTCGGCTAAACAAGGAACTCGAAGGGGAAGTCGCTTGGACTCCCGCCGCCGAGCGCGCCGACGCCCGCTACCGCACGGTGGCCTGGCTCGGTTTCATCCTCTCGGGGATTTGCGTCGCAACGGTGATCGTGATGTTGTTCTGGGACAAGATCATGGGCTAACCGTTACCACGCATATCCTAAACTGGCAATTTCGCTAGCGAAGACTTGGGCGATGCGGTCGCGATCTGCAGTCGAGAGGATCTCCCGATAGTGCCGCTTGTCGACGCGTTGCTTGCTTTTCGCACGCGGCAACACCGGAATCTCCGGCAATCCCAGGCGTTCGGTGAGTTCTTGCATTTCTTCGCCAATGCGCTCGTAACGACACAGCCGATCGACGACCACTTCGCCATCGATCGTGTACAGTTCGCGCCCTGGCACGATGCTATTGCCTTGCCGCTCCAAAAACTCCGAGATCGAAGGGCGAGGTTCGCTGGTATTGCGATAGTAGTACAACGAAACGGCCTTGTCCCAAGGATTGCGCTCGAAACAGAACTTGAAATAGCTGTTCCAGATCTTCGGATCGAGATGCTGGCGAATGAACGTCGCGGAGCAATGGTTGAAGTATCCAAGTTTTCGTCGACCTACGAAGGCACGCGCACGTTGCACAAGGCTAAAATTCCGCCCCGGCAATTGATAGTTCTGCGGCCCGCGATAGCCGAGTTCCCGTCGCATCGCTTCATCTTCCGGCGCGATCGGCGTAATGATGTCGTCGTCACCCAGGTACTTCGACAAGGCAATTTCGACGGAAGTGCCGGCGGTCTTCATCGTCTTGATGAAGATGAACTGATGCTTATGCGAGATGATCATTGGGCATTGATCCATGCGGAGGAGCGAATTCCGCAAGTCGTGAACCTCACTATTAAACCTAATTGACGGAATGGCAGCGCCAATCGATTATGCTTGGCGTGCCGTCAAACGCGTAAGAAAAAAACCAAGGCAACCTCCTATATTCGTTACGACACGCACCATCCGACCCTCCTGATGGTGGGCGGCGCGGTGACGTGTTGCGAATTCACCACAATTTGCTCGCTGTACTAAACTCGCCACCGCTATAATCGAAGCGGGGGCAAGCAGGAGAAGAAGTGATGAAACGTTGGATTGGTATTTTCGCGGTCCTTATGGCGATGTCATTCGCCACCACCACCTTGGCCCGCGGACCGGGCGGAGGCGGACCGGGCGGCGGTGGTAGACCGACCATGGGCGGCATGGCCGGGGGCG
>JBGSHH010000186.1:0-13000 GCA_041752355.1 Pirellulaceae bacterium
AAAATGCCAAACGTCCGCACGACTCCCGTGTCGGCGCCTTTGCCGACGAGACGCTGCCAATCGCCCGCCTCGGAGGCTTTGTACATCCAGAATTCGGCGGTGAAGTCGCCTGCGATCGCCAGTGCCGGATCGTGCGGTACCGAAACGAAGTTGTTGACGCCATCAAAGCCAGCCGCGGCATTGGCATCGTTGAACAATGGGCTGGTCTTGCCTAAATCGCTCGCGGTGAAGTTTTGATAGGCACCATCAAAGCTACCAGTCTCGCTAACGGCCACCGTCGGCGTCCCTTCGCCCAAATGGTAGTAGGCCACCGGATTGTCCGCGAGGACGACATCGGCATATGCCATCACGCGCCGCGCTTCCAGCGACTCCACGCGGAGCAGGCGTTTGAACTTGGCAATCACAGAAGATCTACGAGGATTGAGCTTCCGACGTGGGGACATACAAGCGACTCCGCAAGATGAAAATCATGGTTAGTTTGGGCGGCAAGTAGCAATAACGGGGTATTACTACAGCTATTGTAGGGATTGTAATTTCGGTTTCGCCTAAATGCCAGCATTGAAACAGGTGTTATCGCTAAATTCCGCCCACGTTGAAACAACTCAGCACCACAACCCCGCTGCAAGGGGTCAAAGTTTCGTTCCTGGGGTAAAATGGACCTCGGTGATTGGAACTCTCACCCGCCACCCGGTTATGCTGTAGAAGCTCTTCGTGATTCCTGCTTGTGGAGATTGAAGTCATGTCCCGTTCGCTCGCGCTTGTGTTGCTGGGTTGGTCGTGCTTTGTTGTCACGAATGCTGCCGCCGATGGCCTGCCGCCCACCAAACAAGGGACGGTGAAGTACGCGCCACCCCGAGGCGACGACCAGATTGATAAACGCTTCCGACTGGAGGCGCATGAGTTTGCCTTCGAGCAAAAACCCCTCGCGCCCGCGACAGATCAGATCTCGCTATGGACCGTGACCTTTCCCTCGCCGGTCGTCTCGCCGCACGAGAACAACAACACCGTGCATTGCGAACTGTACTTACCCAAAAAGGACGAGCCGGTCCCTGGCGTAATCGTGCTGCATATTCTTGGTGGCGACTTCAATCTCTCGCGGCTATTTTGCGCGGCGTTGGCGGAAAAAGGAGTCGCTGCGATGTTCCTCAAAATGCCGTACTATGGCCCCCGCCAGCAGCCCGGCGTAATGCGGCGGATGATCTCTCCTAATCCCGAAGAGACCGTCGAAGGCATGACGCAAGCCATTTTGGATATTCGTCGCGCAACCGCATTTCTCGAAACGCAAAAAGAAATCGATCCGAAGCGTTTGGGCATCTTTGGCATCAGTCTGGGCGGCATCACCGGCGCGCTTGCGACCACGGCCGAACCTCGCCTGCAAAACTGCTGTTATCTCTTGGCAGGTGGCGACCTCGGCAAAGTCGTGCTGGAGTCCAAAGAGCTTGAAAAAATTCGCAAGGAACTCAAATTCACCGCCGACGATGAAGAGAAGTTTCGCGCGGTACTCGACGCCATCGATCCTGTCCGCTATGCCGGCAGCGTCAAAGGCAAGCGCATCCTGATGCTCAACGCCAAGAGCGACGAGATCATTCCCAAAGCCTGCACGGAAAGCTTATGGGTGGCGTTCGGCAAGCCGGAAATTGTTTGGTACGACGGCGGGCATTATTCTGTGGCGCGCCATCTGCTCGACGCCATGCGCCGCACCACCGATTTCTTCGCCGAGTAAACAGGGATCATTCATAACGGAGTTGAGTCTCTCGATGATGCGCATGACGGGTCAGTTTCAGTACGAATCCAAACCGCTCCCGCCGGAGCCGGAGGATTGGTGGCCGGCGCGAGTGTTGGCCGATATGACGGCATCACTGGAAAATCATGCCGATTTTCCCCAACGGCTTTGCCCCGATGCCTGGAAGTGGTATCGCGGGGTACGGTACGACCTCTTGCCGCTGGAAGTCACCGTCGTGCCGCGCGGGTCGTGGCTCATTGCGCGCTTGGCGAGTCTGGCAGGCGGATCGGACGAACTGCAGGCGGTGTTGCATCGGCAACTCAAAGCCACGGGCGAAGGGGAGGAATTCTCGCTGCCACTCTCGGTGCAAACCCCCACAGGCGATGAGCAAATTGCCGTTGTGCAACTCGTCTTCGACGCGGAGCAAGTTCGCGTCGAAGGGTTCGCGCTGCCTGTATTCGCCAAAGCGATCGATGATGACTTGCTGAACATACTTTGTCCCCATGCACTGACTTCCTTGGTCGAGTGTCGTTTTGAACTCGATGGCCAACCGCTCGGATACGATGGCGAACACTTCTACGGCGAACGCGTCGAAACGAGCCGCTTTGAAGAAATCGTCGCGGAAGAGAAGCGCGTCGCTGAACTGGCCCAGCAGAATATCGAACTCGCGCCTGGCGATGATGGTCCGGCGACTAACGCCGCCCTACTGCGCCACATGGCCGAGTACTTGCGCAATGAAACGCGCGATGGCCAGTTCATTGCCGATAACTTGCAGTATTTGCGTTCCGCCAAAATTGATGAAACGTATTATCTCATCTGGGAATACATCGAGGCGGATGGCCGCCGCTGCTACACCACTTTCGCTCACGCTCCCACAGGCGATGTGATGAGTTACACCGATGCTGGCCATCTCACGCCCGAACAATA
Organism: Pirellulaceae bacterium; assembly: GCA_041752355.1. Lineage (GTDB taxonomy): Bacteria > Planctomycetota > Planctomycetia > Pirellulales > Pirellulaceae > JAEZGD01. The sequence goes on from JBGSHH010000186.1 coordinate 2,651, forward strand.
CATCTTCGCCGACTATCAGCAATTTTTTTGATAGCCAGTGCTCGCATCGCACCTAGCCGGTTTGCACGATCGCCTCGGCGACAAGGTCCGGCAAGTTGACCAGTGCTCGTAACTCGTCCGAGAGGCGGGGATGCACGAAGATGCGCACGCGCTTCACATAGTCGTCGAAGTCTTGCTGTGCGAGCGTTTGCACTACCGGCGAAACATCGCTGAGCGCGCGATAGCATTCCTCTTTGGGAAAATGGATTTGCACGTTAAATTCCACTTCGCGCTTCACAGGCGGTGCATCGATCAATACTTCATGGGGCGCGATTCGCTTGCCTAACTGCCGACTGAGCACGTTTGCCAACATCTCCGCGCACGCCGCCAACCACGGATACGGCTGCCGGGCTAACTGACGGTACAGTTCCGGTTGCTGAAAGTAGCTGTATTGCGCCAGTCGCTTATAAAGTTGCCGCGTCGGCCCAAACAAACCATGCAGCAGTTCGCGGGCGGGACCTTCTCCGGCGGCTTGCTCGCACTGAGTAATGAAAGGGCGTTCAGTCAAACGAAACAACGAGTCCAAATCGAGTTGCCGATAGAGCAGATAAAACGCGCGTTGCAGCATAGCGGTCGCCGAGCGCACGGCATGATGCCAGTACACCTCGCTAAACATCACGTACCGCGCAAAGACCATCAATTCCGCGGCCGTGCGGCCCTTATCGCTAATCGCCAAGCCATCGCCAGCCGCGTTCAAGCACAAACTCGCCAGCAATCGCTGCTGATCGAAGTTGCGACCATATGGCACGCCCGCATGCAAACTATCACGGGCGAGGTAGTCGACTTTGTCGATATCAATCGGGCCCGAGAGAATACTCTTCAGTAGCTTCTGCCTCACATCGCGCGGCTTTTCCGAAAGCAACGAGACCACATCGCGAGGCTGCAAGCCCCACTCTTCGCGCAACGTGTCGGCGATCTCTCCTTCCAGCAGAAAACTATTGGCGAAGAGTTCATGCTGCGGCACCCCAGGTAGCCGCATATCCTCGATCGGATGACAAAACGGCCAATGCCCCAAGTCATGCACCAGCGCCGCCACGATCAACGTCTGCGCGTCCTGCGGCCCGATGAATTCCGCCAAACGCGGTTCGTGCGACAACTGCCGCAGATAGAGCAACGACATCCGATACACGCCGAGCGAATGCTCAAAACGCGTATGATGCGCCGCCGGATAGACAAGCGATACCAGGCCAAGTTGACTGATCTGCGCGAGGCGGCGGAACTCGGCGGTATCAATGATAGCGCGCACGCGCGGCGTGAGTGGCACATCGACATCCGGCGGAATGCGCACCAGTTGCCGACCGGCATCCAACGCGCGTATCTCCGGCAATTCCGCGATCAAACTTGGCATTAGTTTCCCACTCACACCAACCTCAAGCGTGAGCGAGGAGCGGATGCCTCGCTCACGCCTCGGGTTAATGTTCCTCGCTCACGCTTCGGGTTAGTGTCATACCGTCGAACTCCACAACGGAAATCCGGCAATTAAACACAGCAGCACCGTGACCAGCAAATACAACGCATAGTGCATCACGCCGGAACCATACGGCAAGTCTAAACTGGCAAACGCCACGAACCCCCCTGCCACCGCCAGCAACGGGACTACCACCACCAGATGCGGCAATTCGAGCAGTGTCTGCCGGCCATCAACGATATCGGTCAAGCCAACCCATAGTGGTAACCAACCAAATGCCGCCCACAGAACGGCGTAGACCAATGAACAAATTGCCACACGCACGATCAACTCCCGCCCGCGAAATGGCTCAAGTTCCTGATCGCGCAAAAACGTATAGCCCCCAAACACCAGTGGCGGTGCCAAGAGTAAACACACGAAGCCCCGAAACACAAGCGGAATATCGGTGTAGCCCAGCGCCTTATCCCAGAGCACCATTCGCGTCACCAAAGCGCCGACTAGTCCCGCTGCCAGGCTACCGACGATAATGCCGATCAAGAGCGGCGTCGCTTTCGTTTCCTTGCGCGAAATTGGCTTGAGTACAGGTCGGCCTTTGGCGTCCTTGGGGCCGCTATCCTCCGGCGCGTGAATGACGACTTTCGCCTTGGCTTCCGCCAGCGTCGGGATAGTGATCACCGTCTTGCAACTGGGACAAGGCCCTTTCTTGCCTGCGAACTGGTCGCTGACGTTGAACGTCTTTTGGCAGCCGGGGCAGGTAACTTCAATCGCCATGAGGAATTCTCGTTCCGTGGATGCACATCGAGCAAGCAGCAACGCGTAGTTTCCCACACCCTGCCATGGCGTCAATAAGTGGAGCGCGAACGTCCCGCGAACCGCACTGAGTCTGGCGAGTCCGAGCCGAACATTGACCAATGTAGATTTGGTTCTTCAGAACCGGCCAAGCTTCACGTTGGCAAAGTCCGATGCGAGCAGGATTGGACGCTCTATCCTCCGAGGACAGGGGGAAGTTGAATGCCGTCGCACCCTCAGTTACGATGCTGATGGTCGCGGTTCCCTGCTTCTTCGGCGAATTTTTCATGATCAAGTTCTCGTGCCCCAACGGCCACACCCTCACCACCAACGACGATCGCGCAGGCACGGCCGCCAAGTGCCCCAAATGCCAAGTGCCCGTTGTCGTGCCCATGGCGTCGGATGCATCCTCCGTTGCTACCGGCAGCGGTGTCGGCGCGACGGGCGTCGGTTCCAGCATGCAAGCGGCTCTGTCCGGCAGCGGCCAGAAGAATCCTGCACCGACCGACCCGACTCCTTTAGCCCCGGGGATGATCGTCTTCCTCTGTCCCAACGGCCATAAGCTGAACGGTCCCGCCAAGCTCAAAGGCAAAGCGGGGCAATGTCCCCACTGCGGTGCGAAGTTCCGCATCCCCGAAGATGATGAAGAGGAAGAAATCCTTGACGAGTTCGAAGAAGTCGAAGAAGAGCCGACGGCGGAATTCATGAGCGAGGAGGAATTCGCCAGCGAGGAAGTGGAAGACATCGACGAAATCACCGAGTTTCAAGAAGAATCAGAAGATCTCGAACCCTTCGAGGAAGCGCCCCCCACCGTCATCGATGCCTTTCTCTCACTTGCCCCCGAAGGCGTGCATCCTTACGCGGCCATCATTGCGCAGCTTTGGGATGCCAAGGAACCGGGCCAGGTCATCGAACTGCATCTACAAAAGGGAGACGTCTTTACGCCTGAGTTGTTTGCGGAAACCCTTTCGCAACCGCACTTCGGCATGTTTGGTCGACGGGAAAAAGAAGGGGGCCATACGCTCATCATGCTGCCCTGGGAAAACATCACCCGCATTGAAGTTCGCCACGTAAGGCAAGTCCCCGTTGGTGTTTTGAAGTAATGAGCCCCTTCGCCCCAGGTGAATACACGGGGGAAAATAGCTCTTCGTTCCCTTCGAACGCTGCTGGTCGTGGGCGATGGGATACCATTGTCTGCGCCCGAGGGCATCCGCTGCGTTGCACGACCACCCAACCCAGATCGATGAACCTTGCGGTTCACGCCCGCGCGCCTACTCCAGCGTGAAATCGGGCAAGCGGACAATTTCGCCACCCTTCTCAGCCGATTGATGAGCGCAGATGCCGACGCAGGTCCAGTTGGCCGATTGCACGGCGTTTGGCCAAGGATCGCGATCCTCGACAAGCGCGCTGATCATTTCATTTACCAGGTGCGGATGCGAGCCACCGTGGCCACCACCTTGAATAAAGGAAAGATGCTCGGTGTCGTGGATTTCGGCCGGCTGCGTGAAGCGACGAATCGATTCGGGCAACAGGTGAGCGAAATCGGGAACTTCGATCTTGGTCGGGATCTCCGGCTCCGGCTTCTTGGCCGTGTGGATGATGTGCGGTTCATGCTCGACCAATGTCCACTCGAAGCTCCGCTTGGTTCCATAAACATCGAAGCTCTCCCGATACTGCCTTGCGACGTCGTACAGGAACCGCCAGATATGCGCGGTGAGGTCGGTATCTTTGATCTTGATATGGCAGGACTCGACGGCGTACTTATTGCCGGACTTTTGCGCGATGTCGTCGCGCACGGTGCCGCTACCGAAGCACGAAACATACTCGGCGCGACCGTTAACTAGTCCCAAGCAAGGGCTAACCACATGCGTCGCGTAATGCATGGGAATCATCTTCTCCCAGTACGCTGGCCAACCATCCATGTCTTGCGGATGCGAGGCAGCTAGATGCTGAATCTTGCCGAGTTCGCCTTTGTCGTACATGTCCTTGATGAAGAGGAACTCGCGGCTATACACGACCGTTTCCGCCATCATGTACTTGAGGCCGGTCTGCTTCACGAGTTCGACAATCTGTTGACACTCTTCGATGGTCGTCGCCATGGGCACGGTGCACATGACGTGCTTGCCAGCCTTGAGCGCGGCAATCGACATCGGAGCATGATCGGGGATAGGGCTGTTAATATGAACGAAATCGACATTGGGATCCTTCAGCACATCCTCGTAGCTCGTGTACCGTGTCCCGATTTTGAACGAATCGCCAACTTTATCGAGCTTCACTTGGTCGCGCTGGCAGATGGCCGCAATGTGAGCGTTGGGATGGTTTTGATAGATCGGAATGAACTCGCTACCGAAGCCCAGACCGACCATTGCGACGTTGATTTTTTTGGTGCTCATGGAGAGAAGTTCCGAATAGGAGATCGATGCGCAAGCCGTTCGAAGCGACCAGTATAACGCTCGACGTAGCGCCTTTGTAGGTGCGATGTGCTACGATTCACACGGGCAAAAATCTCAACATTGGATGTAATAAAATACCTCTTGGGCACAACCGAAAGTCATTGAAAGTACACCTCGATGCGTAGACTATTCGTATTGCTGATGGGCATCGTCGTCACTCCGTTGTGGGCTGAAGAACCGGTCGACGGGAATGCGACGATTCGCGCCCAGGCGGGCAAGTCGGAGATCGTCATCACGACGACGTCACGACTGGCCGGCGCGATACATTCGCTCACGTGGGATGGCATGGAGTTCATCGATAGCGTCGATCATGGAAGGCAATTGCAATCGGCTTCCAATTTCGATACGGGCAAACGCTTGCTGCCTGAGACGTATAATCCGACCGAAGCCGGTTCGCGGCGCGACGGCGCTGGGCCAAAATCCTCCAGCAAGCTACTCAAACTCAGCGCTAAAGGCAATGTGTTGAAAACGACGAGCCAGATGGCATTTTGGCTCGCCCCTGGCGAGAAAAGTGGCGAGCATCCGGCGTATAACACCTCGGTGTTGTCCGAGCATCTGCTTAGCAAACGCGTCGAGATCGGCGTCGAAGGAATGCCGCAAGCAATTTCGTACGACGTGATATTTCATTTGCCTAAGAATGAGCAGCATCATCATGGCGTGTTCGAAGTGGTGACTGGCTACATGCCTGCCAAGTTCAATACGTTTTGGAGGTATGATCTTCGCGAAGGAAAACTAGTGCCGCTGAGCGACGGCCCAGGCGAGCAGTCGGAGCCGGTCGTGCTGGCGACCCAAGATGGCCGTCACGCCATGGGGGTATTTTCTGCCGGACTGCCGCAACCCCAGTTCAAACATCTTGGCTACGGACGTTTTCGGTTTAAAGCGGAGAAGGTGGTAAAATGGAACTGTGTCTATCGCTTTGGCGATCCGGAAAGGATCAAGACGGGCGACTATAAATTTAGCGCGATGGTCTTGATCGGAACGAAAGACGATGTAGAAGGGATGTTAAAGAAGCTCAGCCCTCATGTCCCTTAAGCCTCCGATGATCACATCTGCGAGAACGCGAATTCCATCGAGTGGGGCAAGTGCTCAGGGGGAGCCTATCGATACGGAAACCTCGCCGGCGTTGTCGCTCCATTGGCCGGGATGGTCGTTGATCTTCAGCCAAAGGGTCCCGTTTTGCTTGGGGGTGAACTCGGTCCCCAAACCAATCGGCGTGGGCGAGAGCAGCGGCGTGAGTCCTTGTGGATTCTCATCGTCACGCACGGTAGCGACCAACATCCCTAGCGGTAGGCCACGGTAGTAGCGAATCGTCACGCCACCTGGCTCGCACCACCAAATCTTTGGCTCCTTCGCCACTTGGTAGCGTCCGCTGGCCGTGAGCTTATAGGTCTTGTTCGCCTCCAGCTTGTAACCACTCGATTGCCAACCGTGATCGGCGGCGATATTGACTTTGGCTCCAGCGACCGGCAGTGACTCCGTCGGCTTTACGTCGAGCGAATTGGCCGCGATGTCATAACCATATTCGCAATTGCCCACGAAGAGTTGCCATTCGTCCTGCATGGTGCGTACTTCCGGTTTCAACTCCGTCAAAAACTTGGTCGAGAACTCAGCGGTGACATCCTTTGTCCGCGTGCGCAACTCGCGGAAGGCTTTCTGATAACGAGGGTGCTTGTCGAAAAACTCAGCCCCCGCCCAACTCCAGGCATAGGCAGGCGTTTGGCGATGAGCATCGGTGGGCAGTTTCAAGACTTCGGCCAGCGTGAGCGCGGAACCGGCGGCGAACATATCCTTGATGATCTTCACGCGCCCCCAGCCTTCGACTTCACTCTTATCGCGCGGTGCGTAAGCCGTTGTGAGTTTGCCATTGGCCCAACGATGCGTACCAAACAATTCCGCCATTCCTTCGCAATACCAAGGCGGACCCGCGCCACCCAGCCAATGATACATGGCGGCATGCGTCCCTTCATGCAGCATCAAATGGCGGCGATAATAGGTTGTCGGTTGCTCCAGCAGCCAGAACTCATGCCCCCGCTGATAGCCATTGGCGAACTCAGGCAAGTCATCGGGATATAGCCCAGCCGCCTCGAACTTCGCCTTATCTTGAATGAGATATCCCCAAACCTTCCACTTGGCAACTTTGGCATCCGCCACACGAAAATAGGCCTGCCACTGCGGGACGCAAGCATCGAACACGCGCGGCAACTCGTCGACTTCCGGCGACGCAGGAACATCGGTGTAGAGCGTTAGATGTTCGCCGATCAGTTTACGAATTCCATGCGCTTTCGCTTTGTCCTCATCGATTATCGGCAGCGGCGCGGACTCATAGAAATTGAGCTCTTCCTCACCCGGCTTTGTCTTGAGTAAGTCTCCCAAGATCGGTGGCGGATTGCGCTCCGGGTGAGGTACCGGCTGTTCGATGCTGGGTTGATTTGACTTGGGTTGTGGCTGGAGATTGGCCTTTTTGGTCGGTTTCGTCGGCTTAGGCTTTGTTTGGTTCTTCACGACGGCCGGTTTGACGTCTGGCGTTGTATCCCCGCAACCGGCAACTATGGCTAGTGCGAGGAGTACGATCACATTCGCCAAACCATGAGCAAGCCACCTAGCAGCCTTCAAACTATTTTTCGCAACCATCCCAACCTCATTTCAACTCACGACGTAAATCTAATCGATCCGCGTCTACGATTCCCGTCGCCAGGGTTTGGCGAAGCCCCTCGTATATCATAGACTTGCGGACGAACTTTAGCCCCTCTCTCTAGTTGGCAAAATTCGTCGCATGTCGGACGCGCTCCCCTCAATTCGACCGCAATCGCTTGCTTTATGGGGGACGGCGCATCTGGCCTGGGGGGTGATGATCGTGGCGGGGCTGGTCGTCGCGGCGCAGGAAATGCCGGTTGAATCGACTCCCCGCCTCGAAAGGGCGGCCCTATTCGTCTACTTTGCCGGCTTGAGTTATCTGGCACTCTTGGGCTGGCTGCAGGTAGATCGGGGCTGGAAGCTTCGTCGTCCTGCCATCGGCACGGTCATCTTTCCGCTCATCGACCTCCCCGGCAATCTGGCTTTGGTGATTTTGGGAACCATCGTCTGGTTGCGCGGCGTCGAGTCCCGCGCACTGGCAAGCGGGCTTGATCGGTTGTTGGTCGCTATTCTCATCGCCAGTGGTATCTCCGCCGCACTCGGAGCGATCGTCTGGCTACGCAGCGGGCGAAAAAAGCCCCCCGCCACCGCTCCGCGCGATCGACGCTTAGCGCTCGCCGTGCTCTTGGCGCAAACCCTCTGGGCGCTGTCGTTGCTGCTCTTGGAATCGTTGGCGTGGTGAGGTTTCGAAACGGCCCATCGTTCTTGCGCGCACTTCTTCCCGCGCTGGCGGAGAAGGCAGACCACACACGGAAACGATCGATGATATTAGGTGACACTTCGGCTATTCAACGTCAGACTTTTCGTACATTGCGGCGATCTCGGAGGCATAGTGTTGGCCGATAACGGCGCGGCGCAAACTCAACTTCGGCGTGAGTTCCCCGCGCTCGATACTAAAGGGCTGAGCCAAGAGCGTGAACTTGCGCACTTGCTCGTAGTGAGAGACACTCGCCAAGCAAGCGGCAATATGCGACTGGAATCGTTGCAATAACACCGAATCGTTCAACGATGGGAGCTGCCCGGCGATTTCAGGATCGGCCAGGTTTGGCACGATCAATGCTGCGAGATAGTCGCGATTGTCTCCCACGATCATCGCCTGCGCGATGAGCGGATCAGCGGTGAGCAGCGATTCCAAATGGACTGGCGCGATATTCTTGCCACCACTAGTCACGAGCAACTCCTTCATTCGGCCCGTGATATAGAGATAGCCTTCTTCATCCAAGCGACCAATATCGCCCGTCCGCAACCAACCTTCGTGAATCGCTTCGCTGGTCGCGATTTCGTTGCGCCAATAGCCAGCCATCACATGCGGACCGCGCGTCAGAATCTCGCCATCCTCCGCGATGCGCAGTTCGATGTCTTGAATCGCTCGGCCGCAAGAGCCGCGTCGATGATGGTCGATCGTCGAAAGCGTGATCACTGGTGACGATTCGCTCAAGCCATAGCCCTCCAACAGCGGCACTCCTTGACTTTGGTAGAAGTCAAAGAGATGCCGAGGCAGCGCCGCGCCGCCACTGTTGCAGAACCGAATGTTGCCCCCTAGCACTTTGCGCAGCGCTCCTGGGGTATCCTCGAGCTTTTGCTCGCAGAGCGTACGATACAGCCGATCGAAAAAGAACGGCACTCCATTGATGACGGTCGGTCGATACTGACCGATCTCTGCCACCACTTTCTCGCGACACGATGCCAGTACCAATTCCCCGCCGCGAGCAAGCCATGCGTACAAATCGCACGTCCGAGCAAAGATATGACTCAGCGGAAGGAAGTTGAACTTCACTTCGTTTGGTTGATCGCCAAAAGCCACCACCGACGCGATTGCGTTGCTCGCCAGATTGCCATGCGTAAGCATCACCCCTGTGGGTTCGCCGGTCGTTCCAGACGTGTAGAGAATCGTCGCCAGCGTATCGTGACGAATATGGTCCGCATAATCACGAACGATCTCCCAACTCTCGCCTGCCATTGTGCCGCGGCACAGTTCCGATAACTCACCAACCCAGGACGAGCCAAGCAAGTCCGCGCAGGAGGTGTAGCCAATAAACTCAAGTTCGGCAGGCCAGTCTGCTCGTTGCATGACGAGTTTCGTCGCCTGCTCCCGCGTCGAGACAAATGCGAGCTTTGCGCCGCAATGGGTGATTTGCTCGATCGCTTGCGTGCCGGACAAACTCGCATGCAGCGGAACATGGACCGCCTGCAACAGCGTGCAGGCGAAATCGACGAGTACCCATTCCAAGCGATTTTCGGAAAGTTGTGCCACGCGATCGCCTGGCTGCACGCCGCGCCGCAACAACACCGCCACCACAGCATCGACGCTCAACTGCAATTCCCGCCACGTAATGGCATGAAACACACCGTCAGGCAATTGAGCATGCAGCGCTACGGCATCGCCCCCCGCCTGAAACCGTTGGGCAAGCAGATGGGCGAGGGTCGGGACTTGCGTGATAACCTCGGCACTCATTGTTAATAAGCTGGATCGAAGAGAGGGAAACCGAGCCAAACCATCCGCCACCATGGACGACGGCGCCAGTGAGCATCTTCGGCTCTAAGTCCCCACTGTGAAACCCCTGAGAGACTCCCTCGCACCGATTCCCAGTCCGCCATTTCTCGTTCCTGACTGCGAACCAAAAGCGCTGCAGTGCCTCTCTCTTGTTGCGTCGGATGCTGGATTGCCAATGGGCAACGGCCAAGTTCCAACTGACTGCTAGCGTTAGACTTGCGATGATTGTCACAATCCCACCTTTTCCCGCCTTGAGTAATCCCTATCGGGTCGCTTGGTCCCTTGCCAGTCATAGGACGATAAATTATTATTGAGTTCTTCGATCCCCTGTAGCTCAGTTGGTAGAGCGAGCGGCTGTTAACCGCTAAGTCGTAGGTTCGAGTCCTACCGGGGGAGCTTTCTGGACGGTTATGCGAACCAAGCCGTCCAAGGTTAACACAGGCGGAGCCGTTTCCGATTTCGGGGACGGCTCCGTTTGTCGTTTCCGGGCTTGGATTTCCGTCATCCGGGCAGTCGTCTGAGTGGAAATCGAA
>JBGSHH010000187.1:0-11304 GCA_041752355.1 Pirellulaceae bacterium
CTTCCAAAGTTTGCGTGCCGTCGTTGACGATTTGATCGTAGTTGGCCTTGGTCAAGGCGGCTGGGTTCCCGGTGGAACTCGCCTCACAACCGGTCAGTTGCAAGCAGCACAGCGACAACAGGCAAACGCCAGCCAGACTAGCAAAACGATGCATTCCAACACCTGCGCGATTAGAGGAAGTTCGACGGGAGAAACGTCGCTGCATTCTCTAGTCCGCCGCGCGCGAATTCAAGTGTTTACGGCAGGAATTGTCTTGTCCGCGACAACCACTAAAACCGCTTCGTCGGCACGATCCGCGGCGGTGGTTCGTGTTCGGCGAGCAAGGCGTCGATCATTCCTTGCGTATCGCGGGCGACGTTGCTCATTCGCACCAGCCAGAGCGATTTGAATGCGCCACAGGAATCGAACTGTTCGGGATCGAAGCAAGAGAGAATGCTCGAGCAGATGCGCTCGTGAAGATCGGCGTTCACCGGTTCGCAAGGCAAGCTTTTCGCCAGCGCCGCGCGAATCGAGGTGAGCACAACTTGCCAGGCGAAAGGGCCGGTCGGTTGCAATTGTTCGTGTTTGATATCGGCGGCGAACTCTTCCAGGCGGACGACATCGAAGGCGAACTCCTTGGCATCGCAGGCAGTGTGAACATAGCCGAGCAGCATGTCGGTCCAGCGTTCGATGCGATAGCGTAAGCGATTGAGCACCACCGCCGCTTCCACGCCGAAGCCTTGGCCGGTCAGCATCATGCTGAGTACGCGATTGCGCGCTTCGAGATGGCCGACGTAGACGCCCCGCACAATCGGGCCGATCTCGCGGGTTTGCAAATGTTCGTCGATGCCGCATCCCAACGCCGTCCACACGCGGGTCAGCACTTCACTAGCGAGGATTTCTTCCAAAAGGGGCTGGGCGGCGTTCCACAAGAGCGAGCGCGGGGCGGCTGGTTCTTGCATGCGGACGGAATACTGTTTCAGCGTTCTTCCCCAGCGATCGAGCCGACACTTGGAGGCGATCCAGTACTGTTCAAGGCCCGCTTCGCTGCATCGAGGCGCGGCATGAAGCAGTACGGGGCCTTGGCCAGCGACCAACGCCGCGACTTCGACCAGTTGATGGAGTTGCATAGGACCACGCCGCGCAAGAGGAGCATTCAATCGAACGCCTACTGGGGAGGCAAACAGCGGGCCAGAGTTCAAAATGGCAGCACGGAAAGCGACGTTAGTAATTGCCGGATAAGAGGTTACGTTCAGCGCCGGGTGATTCGCAGACGCGTGGCGATGTTGCTCAAAGGCATCATGGGGCGCTCTTAGGAAACGTCGCCCCGGTGGCGGGCGAAGTGTCCAGGCGCCGCGGTGGCCGCTGACAAAGCAGATATTTGCGGAAATTTGTATTCGTCAGGCCCAGTAAATTCTTGCCGAAAGCACAGTTTTCCGTTACCGTGACCAATGGAACATCTCGTCTTTTCGAGAGCGCGAAGCAAGCGGTCGAGGCTCCGCTGGTGTCGTTCTCTATTTTCGTTTGCTGCTCGCAGGGCAATTCTTGGCAAGGGATATCGGTTAATGTCGTCGTGGCTAAGTGGTGTCGTCGCGGTTTTAGGCTTGCTCCTGACGCTTGGTTGCGGCGGTCCGCAGGACCTCAGTAAGCCCAGGGAAGAATCGAATCTGAAACATGTTTCGATTCTCTACGGCAAATTCATTCAAAAGAACAAAGGCCAACCGCCTGCGAATGAAGCCGCTTTTAAGGCTTTCATTTCGGCCCTCTCGCCCGAAGAATTGAGAAGCGCTGGGGTGGAAACCACCGAAGGCGTTTTGATTTCTAACCGGGACAATCAGCCGTACGTGGTGGTGTATGGTCCAGCCACGGGCCCCGCAACGGGACCGGGCAACCGACCGGTCATCGCCTACGAACAGACCGGCATCGATGGCAAGCGCTTCGTCGCGACGGATCTGGGGGGCGTGGAAGAAGTGGACGAAATCAAATTCAAAGAGTTAGTTCCTAATCCGAAATAAAGCCCCCTGGGGCAGGCGAGATAAGTCGAAAGCAGTCAGCGGTTTTTTGTACCCACACCGGCCCTTTTCTCGATCAGCCGGTCTTGTCTTTTGAGGTGATTTGATGGCGCGGAACAGCAAACAGATGGCGCAAGGCACGGCAACCAGGACCGGCTTCACGTTGGTGGAGTTACTGGTCGTGATTGCGATTATTGGCGTGTTGGTGGGTTTGCTCCTGCCAGCGGTGCAATCGGCGCGCGAGGCGGCGCGCCGCATGCAATGTTCCAATAACCTCAAGCAAATGGGCCTGGCCGTCCGCACGCATGCCACGGCGCAAAAGGTTTTTCCCACCGGCGGCACCTATCCTTGGCCAGTCATTGAACAATTCGTCACAGGCGGATCACCGAACGGCCCCGCCAAGCAAGGGCTCAGCTGGGCGTATCAGATTCTGCCCTATGTCGAAGCGCAGAATACTTACGTCATTACGACCCAATCCCAACTGGAGCAGATCGCGGTCACCTTCTATTTCTGCCCCACGCGACGTCGTCCTTCCAAGCAAGGCCCGCGATTCCTCATGGATTATGCCGCCGCCACGCCAGCGGTTTCCGAAGGGAACTGGAGTGTGGATCAAAGCATGTGGCAAGGCGACACGTGGGCGGTTCCCTACAACGTGAAGTGGCATGGCGCCATCGTGCGGACCGATTGGGATCTCGGGGCGGGAAAGTCGACCGGTTCCACATCGCCGATTGGTTTGGCGGCGTTCAAAGATGGTGCCAGCAACACGCTGTTGATCAGCGAAAAGCGGTTGAACATTACCGAGTATCAATCGGGTGCCTGGCACGATGATCGTGGTTGGACCGATGGTTGGGATCCCGATGTGATTCGTACCACGGCGATCCCCCCCATTCCCGATCAAACCTCGAATGTCTCAGGCTACGAATTTGGCTCCGCGCACAGCAACGGCGTCGCCGCCGTCTTCGCCGACGGCTCGGTCAAGTTTCTCAACTATGGCATCGACCAGGTTTTGTTCAATCGCTTGGGCGATCGGCGCGACGGCGCGGTGATCGATCAAAGCAAGTTCTAAGACTGCCAGCGGTGGCACCTAGTTACTGGGGCAGACCTTCCTGCCTCCAGGTTTCTGCGGGCAGACATTGCTGTCTGCCTGCTCTTCATCCGCGCGATCGCTACATCCCTCACGATCGCGCCGCGACACGCTACCGCAATCTGGTGATCATCTCCGCTCACCTTGGCGATGAATGCTATGTTTTCATCAGCCGTAGGTTGCGCTGCGCCCATTTGGCACGTCGCGCATGACTTTCGCTCCGAGGAATGGCCGCCATGCCCACGCTTGAAGCTTCACCGCCCCAGACCACCACGCTCGTCCGCGACGTGATGACTAAAGAGGTGCAAACCTGCCAACTGTCCGCGCAAATCGGCGAAGTCGCCGAGCAAATGAGCGAACAGAACATTCGCCGCATGGTGGTCGTCGATGGGCAGCAGCGCGTGCTGGGCGTCCTGTCGCAGCGCGATCTCTTGCGGCACTACATGGCCGCCAACGAACAAGGGAGCAGTGCGTTGCCTGCGGCACTGAGCGCCGAGATTCAAACCATCCTCAGCCGCGATAAGCCGGTGACGGTGCTCCCCGACTTGCCGCTCGACAAGGCCGCCGCCGTCCTGGCGACCAACAAGATCGGCTGCCTACCGGTGGTCGGACTCAAGCGCGAACTGCAAGGCATTCTCACCACCACCGATCTACTGCGTCGCATTACCGGCCGCGGCGAATCGTTCGAGCGCTCGTTTCAAATCTACACACCGGCCAGCGTCGCGCGGGTGAAGCTGCCGGCCTACATTCGCAAGCTGACAGGCGAGTTGGTCATTCCCATGAAGTGCATGGATAACCGCGAGGCCGTGCAACCGCTGGCGGTCCTGGGCTACGATGGCAAGAGCGGTCGCATCCTGATCAAATTCGTCGCCGAAGGCAGCGAAAACGAAGGCGCCATGCGGACGCGCGTCGAAGAAGATTGCTTGCTGATTGCATCTAGCGGCTTCGTCGCCCACTTCGAACTGGTCGGCAAGACCAGCGCCTTCGATGTCTCGGTCCACAAAGACAATAAATACATCGTCCTTTCGCCGCGCCAAACCTCGTGACTCTTGAGCCCCCGTGAACCTACGGGCTACGGCTTGGCATCCTCAGCCGGCTTCGCCTCTTCGATCGGCTTGTCGTCCGACTTCGTATCCTCAGCAGGCTTCGCATCGTCCGCCGGCTTGGCATCGTCCGCTGGCTTGGGATCGTCCGTGGGCGGAGCCGTCGCTGGTTCCTTTTTATCGTCCGCAGGCTTCTCCTCGGCGGGCTGCTTTTCGTCAGGCTTCTTCTCTTCCATCGGGGGCGTTTCGGGGGCGGGAGTGCTGCTGCTCTTGCCGCCGAGCGTGGCCGATTCCTTCTGCATCTCCAGCAACTTAAACAGTGGGAAGTCGTCCGGCAATTGCTTGAACTCCAACTGAGCGAGGACCAACTTATAGCGCTTGATGGCGTCGACAAGTTCTTCCGCTTCGTTGTCAGCCATCATCTCGGGATGCTTCTCGTAAATCTTCGCCCAGTGCTTCCAGGCTTCTTCATACTTCTCCTTGCTGGCTTCGAGTTCCGCTTCGGAGAACTTCTTCTCAGCATCGTAAACCGCCAGGCGTCCGGCGATCGCTTCCGGCGACTGCTCGATCTCGCAGCGCGTTTTCCAATAGCCATAGTTCACAATGTTGCGATAGCGATCGATGCGGCTGATGAGTTCTTGCGTGTCTTCAAATTCGCGGGCCAGCAATTTCGCCTGACGACGCGTGGCGGCGGGAGCGCGGTCGGCGACTTCCGAGGGGAACACGTCTAGCTTGCCTTGCATTTCGTACACCAGGCGATGTTGTTCGTCGGAGCGTTTATCGCTCGGCGTGTCGTAGGCTTCGCGTTCTTGCGGACGAAGCTTGGCTTTCTTCTCCGCGAGGATTTCTTCGCGCACGCCGGGAGCGACCGTGGCGTCGAGTTCCGCGCCGATGGAGCTCAAGCGCTCCTCATACTTGGGAAGGTCGGCGAGTTGAATATCGTGACCCCAGGTGGTGGGAATCGGCTTGCGACCGAAATCGGCCCAATCGACACCGGCACGTTCCCAAGCGGTCCGCGCGACTTCGCCGAGCGTTCCTTCTTCTTCCATCGCTTTGCAGAAGTTGATCCGCATCATCGGCGCGTCGGAATAGAACAGCACCGGCGACTTGCCGCGAATCTGCACGCGCTGCGTTTGCACCAGATCGACGGCGCGCTCTTGCCACTTGCGACCGACCAGCCAATTGTCGGGAGCCTTCCGGCTTTCGCCAGCGACGCTGGTGGTCGACGTCACGCCCACACCTTTGGCCGGCCCCATGATATCGGGGTCGTCCATGTTCATGTGTTTGGCCAGTTCGTTGTGAAAATCGACGTCATTGCGAAACAGTTCGCGGAATTGCTTGTGTTCGTCCGCGCGGCCGATTTTCTGGCCAAAGAACCAACTGAGATAGTTCAGCAAACGCGTATCTTTGCGGTTGTACTGCGTGCCGCGAATGAGCAGGTTAATCCCTTTTTTCACCCAGGCGTAACGCATGCGGTAATGATCGTATTCGACCGAGACGTTGTACGTCTCATTGTGCGCTTGAAACTCCCAGACGGAGATGAAGTTGGGGGCCAGCAGCGTGATTTGATTGACAGTGGCGGCGAAGTTCTCGAAGTCTTCGACCTTCTTATAGTGATTGGCCATCGTCCAGAGAATATTGACCGCTACGCCGCGCATGCCGAGCGTCGCCAACTTCATCGATTCGCTGGCGGGATCGATCTCGCCGAGTTGCGCTTGCGACAGGCCATAGTCTTGTCGCATGTTGGCGAGGATGCCGCCGGAGAATTCGCGACTGGCGTTGTTATTGGAGCGCTGCGCGTTGCTACGCTGCCGCGCGGCGTCAGCCTGCTCGTCAGTGGAAGTGTCGGCGGCGGCGGCCGCCTCTTCGTCATCGACAACAGTGACCTCGGGCGGTTGACCAATCCAATACAGCGGAATCCAAAGCAGCGCAATGATGCTGCCGTAAACCACTTTGCGATAGAAGGAAATATTCATGGCAGTATCGGTTGTTGATGGTTGGTGTTTGGCCGGCTCCCTCTCCCCATGGGAGAGGGCTGGGGTGAGGGTTTAACTTCTTTTTGCTAAATGGTGCTATCGGGAAGCATTTTCCAGGTCACTTCTAAACCCTCATCCGGCTTCGTTCCTCAGCCACCTTCTCCCACAGGGAGAAGGGTTTCTCTCCGATCAATCCGCGGCAATCTCTCGTGTCTTCAGGAAGAAGTACCCGACGATGATCGCCACCAGGCAATACGCAAAGGCGAGGGTCGCATGTTGCAGCACGGCGTTGTTGGAAACGTTCATGCCATAGGCGACATAGCCTGAGCTATCAAACCAACTGTAATTGGGCAACAAGTTCGCGACGGCACGCATCACTTGCATCGAAGCAAAATCAAAGCCTTTGATGATGTTCTCGGCCCATTTGCCGATTTCCAGATCGACCGACATGTTCTTCTGCGTCACCAGGCGAATGGTCGATTCGATCGGCCCGCCACCTTCCAGCACACCTTGCGCCAGATCGAAAATGAACTGCGCCACAAAGCCAACGAGCATGCAGGCGAGCGCCGACAGCATCGCCACCGGACCGCTCAAAAACGTGCTGAACATCGTGCCGAAGGCGATGGCAATCATCATCTGCAGCCATAAGTCAAAGTAACCTTTGATGAAATTAACGCCAAACGAATTGTCAGCCGCATGCAGATAAACGTCGCGTTGCGCCACGCCGAAGTACTGCGCGGGGTCGGTGCATTTCAACTCGACGAGCATCTTCCCTTCGTTCGACAGGTCCTTAAAAATATCGACCAGCAGCGGCTCGCCATTGCTTCCCAAGATCGTCTTGCCTTGGGCGTCGACCGCTTTCACTTCACGTGGAATGATTTTTTGATAGGTGGCGAACTCCTGCGCGGTGAAGAAGATCTTTTCCGAGCGTTGAATCTTGGCGTTGCGGTCGGGATTCACCAGTTGCAACGTGCCGCCGATCCCTTGCTCGATATCCCCTTTATGCGAGCGGAAGACGCGAATCGTCATTTCCACCGGCAAGCCATTGGGGAACTCCGCGGCGGAGATATTGTCAAATTCCCAAACCGCCGAGGCGAGCGTGTCCCCTTCGATATAGCTGCGATAAGTCCATTCGTTGCCGACGTTGATCCCTTTGTCGGTCGGGCGACCGGAGCGATCGAGAAACGAAAGCTTGCCAGCCAACGGCACGCGGGCTTCGAGCCCGCCCTGGGGCGGTCCGATAACGAGCTTGTCGCCATCTTTGCGCACTTCGTGCCAGTGACCCATTTGCGTGTCGGTGCGGCCAATGCCTTCGTTGTTCAAAACGATCTCATGGCGATGATGTTTGTCGTTCGTGGTCAACCCCTTTTCACCCAGCGGATCTCGGCCGGGGATGGGAGATTCCAACACGCTCAGCGAGTTTTCTTCGAGGCCGTGCGTATGCGCCAATCCTCGCGTGACGAAGACGTAACTCACGCCGCACATCAATACGATTAGCACCGTGCCGACAAACGCGAAGCCGAGAAAGCGCCCCAGCACAATTTCCAGCGTCCGCACCGGCTTGGTGGTGATGGTGTACATGGTGCGGCTCTTCATGTCCGCTGGCAAGCTGAACGTGCTGAGCAAGAAGCCCAGCAGCAGCATCAGGTAGTTCGTCGTCGTCAGCACGAAGCTGATATACAAGCGCGCGGGGTCGTTGCTTTCGGTATCCAGATACCAACCGGCAAAGAGCAAGATCACCACGAACACCGCGAAGACCACAATCACTCGCCGCCGAATCGATTCTTGCACCGCCAGTCGGGACAGCGCGTAGATGCGGCGCGGCGAACTGCTAAAGAAATCGGGGATCGCGTCGATCATGATCTTGGCGACCATGTAGAACGCTTCGCCTGGTCCGAGTCGAACCGCCGCCGCCAGGAAGCTAAAGAACGTCCCGATCACCAGCAGCACGCTGATCGTGATGCCAAAGCTGAGCAACGCCTGCGGCAGCCAGGTTAAGAATGGCAGGATTTCGTTTTCGATGGGCATATAAAATCGCGGAGTTGATCGGCGTTAAGGTTTTGGCGCACAGCGTGACGGTCGTTACTTCTTGTCATCCTTGGCCGGCGCTCGCCAGCCGGGACGTTGATCGCTATCGCTCACGATATTGAGGAACAACTCTTCGAGTGTGGTGGTGGGATTCTCCATTCCCAGGAGTTTGCCGCCGTTGCGTTCGATGACGGCACGAATCTCCGCCTCGCATTGCTTTGTCAGGCCCTCGGCGCGGACCTGCGTGAGGTTTTGAATCTTGAGCAGGCTATCGACGCGGCCGAGTTCCTTGAGTTCGCCTTGGTGCAGGATGGCGATGCGGTCGCAAACGTCTTGCACGTCGGCGAGTAAGTGACTGCACATCAACACCGTCTTGCCTTGTGCTTTGAGGCGCAGGATGAGGTCCTTCATCTCGCGTGAGCCGATGGGATCCAGGCCGGTGGTCGGTTCATCGAGCACGATCAAATCGGGATCGTTGATGAGCGCTTGCGCCAAACCGATGCGGCGCGTCATGCCTTTGGAGTATTCGCGCAATTGCCGGCGTTTGGCCCAATCCAGACCCATCATGTGGATCAATTCGGCGACGCGGGCTTTGCGGGTGGCGGTGGACATGTTGAACAAGCGGCCGTAAAAATCGAGCGTTTCCTCGGCGTTGAGGAATTTGTAAAGATAGGATTCTTCCGGCAGGTAGCCGATCCGCTCGTTCTTGCTCACATCACTGGCCTTTTTGCCATACACCAAGGCGTCGCCAGTGGTGGGGAAGAGCAGACCGAGAATGAGCTTGATGGTGGTCGATTTGCCGGAGCCGTTGGGTCCCAGCAAACCGAAAATCTCGCCTTGGCGAACCTCCAGATCGAGCGATTTGAGGGCTTTCACCTTTTGACGGCCCCAGAAATCGCGATAAACCTTGCTGAGATTGCGTGTTTCGATCACTACCTCGCTGGAGGTATTTTGCGACGAAGCGGCGGCGGGAGCGGAAACAACGGCCATACGGTGAACTCAACAAAGAGAGCGGAATGAGGGGTCAAACGAGCAAGCAGGCTTCCGCCCAATGAACTTCAGAATTCGGACGAGGGTGCGGAATTAGCGCCGGGGCGCGGCACGTGCTTGCTGTACGGAGCTAGCTGGCCGCTGGTTCGCCGACCGGCGGCAAGTCCACTATAGATGAGCACCCCGCCCACTCGCAAGGAACCGGCCACGAGGCCACCGTGAATCCATCGTGGCAGAAGATGCCAGTAATCCGCCAAGCACCCCCTCACAACAGGGATGACAGGCTGGCTGGGAGCAGATGTCACGCGTCCATCGCCATTAGCCAGACTACGCACGGATGAGTTTCCGGATCGGCTCTGGGATCATTTCGATGATATCCATTACTTCCGCGAAGGCGGGATAGCGAACCTGCTCAAACGCAAACGCTATCTGTGCCGCGACTTCCGCGTCGGTGAAATGCCCTTGTTCGTAGTGTTTCAGCAACGATTCGATTGTCGTCGCCAATATGACCGTGGCTTCCTCGCGCACTGGTGGCCGCACAGGAATGTCCTGAAACCAACTCAATTCCGCTTCAAGTCGTGCTCCGACTGAGGCGCGATGGTTAGGCTCCGCCAGAGTGAACTCACGCAGGGTTTCAGTCAGCGCTACAAAACGTCCGGTAGTCGTTTCTGGATCTGGCGACCACGTTCGCCCACATAGGAATCCTTGCGTCATACTGAAGCACTGGAAATGGTAGGAGACGCCGTCCACCCCGCCCGATGCCGACGCCCGATATCTGGCCTCGCGAAGCATCTGGCACCAGATGTTGCGAAGTTGATTAGCAATTGGAATGGACAGTTCCACATCGTGGCGCGAAACTTCCACAACCACGTCATCTTCATGCATTGCCGCCCAGATTTGCGTCGTCGCCGTGGTCAGCGTGGCGGCAAAGCCTACCTTTTCCGAGCCGTGAATGCGAATTGCCCACTCTGGTTCAAATGATGGTAAGCAAAGGACCATCGCTAATTCGGGACGCCGCTTTATTTCAGGCAGAAGTTGCCGTGCGATAGACAGGTGGTAAGAACCATTGATTTCCCATCTATGAAATGGCGAGTCTTCGAGCGAGAGATGATCGTTCATGGGTTGGTCCGCGCGATGGGAATTAAAGACGAGATGACTCGCCGAGGTGGGCAGGCAACCAGCCTCGACCGCGCTCAGTTTGATATGAGTGTTAGCGCCTCATTCGACTAATGGTATCGGGAACGGCAATATGATATCCCTCGGAGCACCGCTTATTGCCCGTTGCGATTTTGCCATGGCATAAGCCAAGATTTGGTCAGTCGTCAATTCGGCATTGGGCAAGAAAGTTCCGTCCGCGTCGCGAAACAATGACGCATCGCCGAACCATTCGTCGGGCCAATAGATCAAATCGGAGAAATTGCTGTTTGGGAATTGAGCGTCCAGCCAATCCAAGTAATAACTTGCTTCATCCTCTGTTCCTTCCGCCGACGCCACAAATCCACAGACAGCGACGACTTCGAGATACGTCACGTCATCGACGAATTCTGGTTGAGGATTCAGCGCTTCGCGGACGAAGGATTCCTTGTCCATTGCTTTCCAATACGTTTTGAACTCGACTACATTGCAGCGCCTCTGGGCATGTTCATGCCATTTGGCTAGCAATTGCTCACGATCTTCGTCATCGGCGTCTTCGATTGCATCACACAATTCAGACATGTGTGCAACGAGTACGTCCGACGCTTGAGTAAGTTTGAACCGTTCAGGAATTGGCATGTTTTGAATCTCGCGATTTCTTGGTTTTAA
This sequence comes from Pirellulaceae bacterium, assembly GCA_041752355.1. Classification (GTDB taxonomy): domain Bacteria; phylum Planctomycetota; class Planctomycetia; order Pirellulales; family Pirellulaceae; genus JAEZGD01. Next base: position 10,916 of record JBGSHH010000187.1, read on the forward strand.
GACGGATGTAATGCCTGCCGTCTGTTTAAGCGCGAATGTGCCATCAATCAAACCTCGCTGGCCACGCTCGCCTCGCTCACCGCACCGGCGTCTTCCCCAGCAACCTGCGCAACAAGCCAATCTGTCCGGCGTGGATCATTTCGTGATGCGAACAGAATAGGATCGCGCCCAGGCGGGTATTTGTGGCGGCGTAAGGCATGTCGATTTCCTCCGCCAGACTCTCCGGCGTGAAAGTGGGCAGTTCCAAGAGCGCTTGCGCATGGACCTTGTCGAACGTGGCACGAATTTCGGCGATCGGTGGATAGAAGCTCGCGTCCGCCTCCGGTGTGGTGCCGCGACTGAATTGCTTGCGGAACTTGCTCGTCATCAATTCCGTGTCGATCTCCGCG
>JBGSHH010000188.1:0-1639 GCA_041752355.1 Pirellulaceae bacterium
TAAGGGATCACATTCAACAGGGCCGTTCGCCCTCGCAACAGCTGTGCTAGCTGCGTCGCATGTTGGGGCGAATCGTTGATCTCCGCCAATAACACATACTCAAACGTCAGCCGCCGCCCCGACTTCTCGAAGTAACGATCGGCACTTTCCAGAATCGGTCCCAAGCCGATGTTCTTATTTACCGGCACGAGTTGGTTGCGCAGCTCATCGTTGGGAGCATGCAGCGAGACCGCCAAGTGGAACCGCGTATCGCGCTCGATCAGCTTCTCGATGCCTTTGGGCAAGCCGACGGTGGAGATCGTGATGCGGCGATGGCTAATGCCCAAGCCTTGCTCGCTGGTGGCGGCATCCAGCGCTGGCAAGAGTCGATCGATGTTCGCCAGCGGTTCGCCCATCCCCATCACCACGATATGGCTCAGGCGTTCTTCGGCCGGCAAGAGTCGTTGCAGCCGCAGCATCTGTTCGATGATCTCGCCGGAGGTCAAATCGCGATCGACCCCATCGAGTCCGCTAGCGCAAAACACACAGCCCATCGCGCAACCGACCTGGCTGCTGATGCAGATCGTGCGGCGCACGCCATCGCGCAACAGGACGCACTCGATCCGCCCGCCATCATGCATCGCCAGGAGCAACTTTTCCGTACCATCCGCCGCCTGACTGTGTTTGGCGATGGTCGCGGTCCAGAGCGTGAACGCCGCCGCGAGATCGGCGCGGAGTTGCTTGGGCAAGTCGCTCATCGCCTCGAACGATTCCGCCCGATTCTCAAAGGCCCACTTGCGAATCTGCGCGGCGCGATAGCCTGGATGGCCATGCTCCTTGAGCCAGGCGGTGAGTTGCTCGGTAGTGAGGTCGAGGAGGTGGGTCATAGGTGCCGAAGCTAGATCGGTATTCATGTGTTGTTCGCTTCGCTTCCAAATTTTTGCCGCTGTAGTTCTTGAATTCGCGCAATCTCCGCTGAAATTCGTCCACTCCTCACCCCCGCCTCAAACGCCTCCAAATCCCCAAACACCGCGTGGCTGCAAAACTTGATCGCCCAGTTGTGCACCAAAGGACTAATCGCCAGCACGACCGCGCGGCCATGTTCGTGCGCTTCCCACATTTCAATCGCCGTCCCCATCGACGCTTCCGGCACAAACGCGATCACGACATCGACTTCGCGACACATCCGATTGTGAAAATAAAACACGTCACGGGCGGTGGCGTCGGTGTAGTCGAGCGACTGGCCATGATCGGCCAACGGATCGTAAACTTCCGCGCCGGGAAAATGCTCCGCCAGCAGCGACTTGAGCCGCTCGCGATAATTCTGACTATGCAGCACCGCCCCCAGATGGGAACCTTGCATGATGCCGGCCAGGAAGAAACGCATAACGGGGGCTACTCGCGGGAGGATATCGATTCCTCTAGGATACGCGGCAAGCTGGTCAACGAGTAGGGCGGCAGTCTGCCTCACCTGCTGCACAAATACCCACCTTTCGCTCCGCTCACGCCCCGATTTCCCATGTCAGAACCCAATTCCGCCCGCGCTCTGGAACTCGTCACGCAACTCATGGCCATCCCCGGCAAAAGCGGCGAGGAAGCCGCCGTGGCGAAGTTCATCATCGACAAACTCACCGCCGCCGGCGCGCCGGCCGATGCCATC
>JBGSHH010000189.1:0-3256 GCA_041752355.1 Pirellulaceae bacterium
AAGAATAGCGAACTACGGCGCATCGTCAGGCTCCTCGTCGAACAAGCCTTCGCGATCCAGTTCGCGCAAGAACTCGACATTATCCGCGACGCGATAGAGATCGACATTCTCGATCACCGGCAAGTCGCGGACCAAACGTTGATTGGGACGATCCATGCGCCCCGCGATCAGACCATAGCCGGCGAGCGCAGCGATCAATACACCAGCCGCCAAAGCGCCGCGACTGATCAGCTTCTGACGCTGCTGGATGGTCTTGGCTTGCACGATCTCCGCTTGCGCCGAGAGCGCCACCATCTCGACGGTGCTTTGCGTGAATGTATCGGTCACGTGGGCGCGGGGCAGCTCATCGAGGAAATCCCAGGCCGATTGCAACTCTCGGAGCTTTTGACGATACGCCGGATCATTCGCCAGGCGACGTTCGACACGATCGCCTGCTTCGGCATCCAACTCGCCATCGAGATACGCCACCAGTTCTTCCTGGATGGGGTCATCCTCGCTGCGAGCGTCGTCGGTTAAAAGTTCTTCGTTCATGAAAAGTCACTTGGCTGCCAGGGTGATCGCGGCGATTACTTGCGTCAAAAGCTATTCCTGATCGGCATCGGCAGTTACTGCAGCAGGCTTGACTCCGGTCTGTAAATACGGTTCGAGGACCGCCTTCAAGTTGCCGCGAGCACGGGACAGCAGCGATTTCACGGCTTGCACCGACAACCCCATCGTGGCACCAATATCGACGTAGCTCATGCCTTCAAACTTGGATAACAGGACCGCCAACCGCTGTCGCTCGCTGAGCGTATCGACCGCGATCCGGACCACTTCAGCGGTTTCGGCTTTATCGAGTTGTCGCGTCGGCATCAGACCACTGGCGGCCACCGCCATGCGATCGAGCGGCTCCGCGCTAGTGTCGTTGTCAGGCGACGATTGCACTCCCACTTCCTTGCGGCGCGAACGGTCGCGGCGAGCATTGCTGGCCACGTTGTTGGCGATCGTAAATAACCAGGTCGAGAACTTCGCCCCGGCGGTGTAACTTTGCCGCGCGCGAAACACGCGCAAGAACACCTCCTGGGCTAAATCCTCGGCCAATTCGCGGTTCCGAACCAAGTGTTCCAGCACGGTGAGGAGTCTTCCCTGATAGCGCAGCACCAATTCCTCAAATGCCTGGCCACTGCCATCGCGCACTTGAAGCATTAACCGCACATCGGGATCGAGCAGCTCGTAGTTCGGGATACCCGCGGATTCGCTGACCGTAGATTCACTGACCGCCAAGCGGAGTTCCTCATCGTTTGGAGTCGAAAAACTTGGACTCCCACCATCTTATCATGTTCAGCGGACAAACAATCCAACACCGCGGACAAAGGTTGGTTTCGCGCCAGCCAGAATCGCCGTCCACCACGGGGAGCCAACCCCCGCAACATCAATGGTTTACGTTCGTCGTCGGAACTTCCAAAGTCACCACATTCGCCGGCGTCATACGACGCAATTGCCCGCAGGCGGCGTTGATCTCGTCCCCCTTGCGCTCGCGAAACTGCACGTTGATGCCGCCTGTTTCCAGGATCTCGCGAAAGCGGCGAATGGCAGCCTGCGACGGAGTGCGATAAGGCAGCCCCGCCACGGGATTGTAAGGGATCACATTCAACAGGGCCGTTCGCCCTCGCAACAGCTGTGCTAGCTGCGTCGCATGTTGGGGCGAATCGTTGATCTCCGCCAATAACACATACTCAAACGTCAGCCGCCGCCCTGACTTCTCGAAGTAACGATCGGCACTTTCCAGAATTGGTCCCAGCCCGATGTTCTTATTCACCGGCACGAGTTGGTTGCGCAGTTCATCGTTAGGAGCATGCAGCGAGACCGCCAAATGGAACCGCGTATCACGCTCGATCAGTTTCTCAATCCCCTTGGGCAAGCCCACAGTCGAGATCGTGATGCGGCGATGACTAATGCCCAAGCCTTGCTCGCTGGTGGCGGCATCGAGCGCAGGCAAGAGTCGATCGATATTCGCCAGTGGTTCGCCCATCCCCATCACCACAATATGGCTCAGGCGTTCTTCGGCCGGCAAGAGTCGTTGCAGCCGCAACATCTGCTCGATGATCTCGCCGGTGGTCAAATCACGATCGACCCCATCGAGTCCGCTAGCGCAAAACACACAGCCCATCGCGCAGCCCACCTGACTGCTGATGCAGATCGTGCGGCGCACGCCATCGCGCAACAGCACGCACTCGATCCGCCCGCCATCATGCATCGCCAGGAGCAACTTTTCCGTACCATCCGCCGCCTGACTGTGTTTGGCGATGGTGGCGGTCCAGAGCGTAAACTCTGCCGCCAAATCGGCGCGGAGTTGCTTGGGCAAGTCGCTCATCGCTTCGAATGACTCCGCCCGATTCTCAAAGGCCCACTTACGAATCTGCGCGGCGCGATAGCCTGGATGGCCATGCTCCTTGAGCCAGGCGGTGAGTTGCTCAGTGGTGAGATCGAGAAGGTGGGTCATAGGTGCCGAAGCTAAATCGGTATTCATGTGTTGTTCGCTTCGCTTCCCAATTTTTGCCGCTGTAGTTCTTGAACGCGCGCAATTTCCGCTGAAATGCGTCCACTCCTCACCCCCGCCTCAAACGCCTCCAAATCCCCAAACACCGCGTGGCTGCAAAACTTGATTGCCCAGTTATGCACCAAGGGGCTGATCGCCAGCACGACCGCGCGGCCATGTTCGTGCGCTTCCCACATTTCAATTGCCGTTCCCATCGACGCTTCCGGCACAAACGCGATCACGACATCGACTTCGCGACACATCCGATTGTGAAAGTAAAACACGTCACGGGCGGTGGCGTCGGTGTAGTCGAGCGACTGGCCATGATCGGCCAACGGATCGTAAACTTCCGCGCCGGGGAAATGCTCCGCCAGCAGCGACTTGAGCCGCTCGCGGTAACTCTGACCATGCAGCACCGCCCCCAGATGGGAACCTTGCATGATGCCAGCCAGGAAGAAACGCATAACAGGGGCTACTCGCGGGAGGATATCGATTCCTCTAGGATACGCGGCAAGTTGCTCAACGAGTAGGGCGGCAGTCTACCTCGCCTGCTGCACAAATACCCACCTTTCGCTCCGCTCACGCCCCGATTTCGCTATGTCAGAACCCAATTCCGCCCGCGCTCTGGAACTCGTCACGCAACTCATGGCCATCCCCGGCAAAAGCGGCGAGGAAGCCGCCGTGGCGAAGTTCATCATCGACAAACTCACCGCCGCCGGCGCGCCGGCCGATGCCATC
>JBGSHH010000190.1:0-2572 GCA_041752355.1 Pirellulaceae bacterium
ACTCAGCGCGCGCTACACACCCCTTGGCGAAAGGGTGCCATGTCGGGCGATGCTTGCGATCCGTGTAAGCGTTAAAGTTTGCGCCAGCGCAAGAGCAGGCTATTGGCGACCACACTCACACTACTCGCGGCCATGGCGGCGGCGGCCAAACTAGGTGGCAGGTGCCAACCCATCGCCGGAATGAGAAGACCAGCCGCCAGCGGGATGAGGAGCACGTTGTAAAGAAACGCCCAGACAAGGATCTGTTTGATCGTGCGGAACGTCGCGCGCGAAAGTTTGATCGCCGTGGCGACCGTTTGCAGATCGTGTTTCACGAGCACGATATCCGCCGTTTCGATCGCCACATCGGCCCCAGCGCCAATCGCGATCCCCAAATCGGCCGCCGCGAGTGCGGGCGCATCGTTGATGCCGTCACCCACCATCGCCACTTTATCGCCAGCGGCTTGCAACTTTTGAATTGTCGCTTGCTTCTCGTCCGGCTTGACTTCCGCGATCACTTCATCGATGCCGACGCGCTGGGCAACGGCCTCGGCGGTCGCTTGCTTATCGCCTGAGAGCATCACGGTGCGCAGGTTGAGTGCGTGCAATTCGCGAATGGCCGCGGCGCTGGTGGATGCGATTTCATCGGCGACAAAGATAGCGCCATACAACTGGTCGTCCCGCGCCACGAGCAACGCCGTTTCCCCTTGCGCGCGCCGCGTGGCGAGGCTTTCGATCAGATTGGTGGGGATCTCGATCTGATGTGCCGCCAAGAGTTCTTCATTGCCCACGAGGACCATGTCGCCAGCGACTTGCGCACTGACACCTTGACCGGCGAAGACTTGCAAGTCGCTCGCCTCGTACGGCGTGACGTTATTTTCCCGAGCGTAGTTCACCACCGCTTTCGCCAAGGGATGTCCCGAGAGTTCTTCCACACCTGCCGCCAGCGCGATCAATGTCGTGGGTTCATCGTGATCGACATCGAAGACTTCGGTTACGACCGGTTTGCCGGTGGTGATCGTGCCAGTCTTATCCAGCACGACCACGCGGACTTGCCCTGCGAGTTCCAGCGCGTGCGCGTTCTTGATGAGAATGCCTTGTTGCGCGCCGCGACCGCTGCCGACCATTACGGCGGTTGGTGTTGCTAGTCCCAGCGCGCAAGGGCAAGCGACGACCAATACCGCGACGGCGCAACTGATGGCGGTGGTAAAGTTGCTCGCCGCAATGCCCCACACCAACAGCGTCGCCAGCGCGATGACGAGCACGATCGGCACGAACCAGGCGACGACCACATCGGCCAACCGTTGAATTTCCGCCTTGGATTGTTGCGCCTCTTCCACCAGGCGAATCACGTTAGCCAGCGAGGTATCGCCGGCACCATGCAGCACCTTCGCGGTGAGCGAACCTTGCCCGTTGATCGTGCCGGCATAGATCGTATCGCCTGGCTGCTTTTCCACAGGCAATGATTCGCCGGTCAGCCAGGCTTGGTCGACATCGCTGCGCCCCGTGACAATCTCCGCATCCAGTGGCACCTTGTCGCCAGGCCGAATCAGGAGTTCAGCCCCTACAGCGACTTCGGCGATTGGCACCGTGGTGACGCTGCCGTTCTGCTTGACATTGGCTTGCGGCGGCGCGAGATCGAGCAATTTGCGAATTGCTTGCGAGGCGCGCCCTTTGGCTTTGGCTTCCAGATACTTGCCGAGCGAGATGAACGTAAGGATCATCGCGGCATCGTGAAAGGTCATGGTGTGGCTTTGCGTGAGCAAGCCCGCTACGCCTGCGCCATAGGCCGCACCGGTCCCCAGCGCGACGAGTGTGTCCATGTTCGTCGAGAGATGCCGCAGACGTTGCCACGCGCCGACAAAGAACGGCCAGCCGACAAAGACTTGAATCAAACTCGCCAGCGCGAATTGCCACCACATCGCGATGGTGTCACTCAACAACCCGATATGCCCACCGACGAGCATCAACACCAGCAGCACCGCCGCGAAGAGGAAACGATACCACCAGGCGTTCAGTTCCGTGTTTTGTCGCGTCGTGAGGTCGTCGCTGGATAACTGCGCGCTGCGAGCGGGTTGGGCCTGATAGCCGGCGGCGACCACGGCGGAGACGAGTTGTGGGGTATCGGCCTGGGCGGGATCGCGCAGCACCGCGGCGCGCTGCGTAGCCAAGTTGACTTGCGCTGACTTCACGCCGGGGACACTCAACAGTGCTTGCTCGACACGTCCCGTGCAGCTAGCGCAAGGCATGCCGGAGATTTCCAGCGTGAGCTTCTCGCTGGCGGATGGTCCGGCGGGGCGACTCGGTGCGGACTTCGATTCGGCAGGTTTAACCGGCGACGAGGATAGAACCGGCAAGCTCACCAGCGGAGCGGATTGGACGCGATAACCAGCCTCCGTCACCGCCTTACGTAACGCCTGTCGCAGTTCGGGGGAATCTTGCGCCTGGGTGGACACTTTGGCCAGACCAGCGTTCAGGTCGACACTTGCCGACACCACTTCCGGCGTTTGTTCCAGCGCTTCCTTCACATGCCGCACGCAGTTCTGACATGTCATGCCACCAATCGATAGTTCACTCTCAGTCATAGTGGACA
>JBGSHH010000191.1:0-8985 GCA_041752355.1 Pirellulaceae bacterium
CTGGCTTGGCTCGCTTCACGACAGAACGACGATGGCTCGTTTGGCTCCAATGGTTACAGTCGCAACGCTGGTGTTTGCGGCCTGACAGGCATGGCGTTCATGTCGGGCGGAAGCATGCCCGACCGTGGTCCCTATGGTCAAAACGTGACGCAAATCCTGCGTTTTCTGCTGAAAAACGAGCAAGAAAACGGCCTGATTGTCACTCCGGGGGCGGTAAGTCACGGCCCAATGTACGACCACGGCTTCGCCACGCTCTTCCTGTCCGAAGTCTACGGCATGTCCCCCGAACCCGAACTGCGCGAAAAGTTGGTGAAAGCGGTCCAGCGCATTGTCGAATCGCAAAACAAAGAAGGTGGCTGGCGCTACTTGCCAGAGAAGGCCGACGCGGATATTTCGGTCACGATCTGTCAAATCATGGCACTCCGAGCGGCGCGCAACGCGGGAATTTTTGTGCCCAATGAAACTGTCGAGGCGTGTATCGAATATGTGAAGCGCAGCCAGAATCCCGATGGCGGCTTTATGTACATGCAAAATGGTGGACCCAGCGCATTTCCTCGCTCGGCGGCTGGCGTCGTAGCGCTGTATAGCGCCGGCGTTTATGACGGCGATGAACTCAAGAAGGGGCTGGAGTATCTGATGCAACATGTCCCGCGCGACGACGCCTTCAGTCGCGAGAGCCATTTTTTCTATGGCCAGTACTATGCCGCGCAGGCCATGTGGCACGCTGGTGGCGAACATTGGCAGAAGTGGTATCCGGCAATTCACGACGCCTTGATCGCGCGGCAGCGCGAGGATGGTTCGTGGTCCGATTCCATCTGCAACGAATATGGTAGCGCCATGGCCTGCATCATTTTGCAAATGCCCAATAACTACCTACCGATCTTCCAGAGGTAGCCGGTGCGCGCGATGGGTTTGTTGCTGAGTTTTTGGTGGATGGGTTTCCCCATCCGTCGCGGTTTTTTGCTGTGGGCATGTGTGGCGTTGTTGACCTGCGCAGATGTTCTGCCCGCCGCTGAACAAAGCGGACTCTCCACCACCGGAGTCATCCCGCCGGCGAAGCTGATCGGCATCGATAAAGATGGCGGACTCACGCTTCAATCGCAAGACAAGAAATCATCCGTAGCCGCCCAGGATTTGGTGGTGTGGGGGAAATTCGCCGAGTCCGATCGCGGACCGTTGGTGTTGCTGTCGGATGGTTCATGGTTGATGGCGAATCTCGTGGGTCTATCAGCCGACGAGTATCGATTTGATTCACGGTTGCTAGGCGAGATAACGCTTGCGCGCGGCAGCGTGCGCGGCATCCTCTTCCGCTTGCCTGCCGATAAACTGTTGCGCGATCGCGTGCTGGATCGTTTGCAGTCGCGAGCCGATACGCACGAATTGCTGCTCTTGGCTAATGGCGATGAATTGGTCGGGCAGACGGCGCAGTACAAATTCGACGCCGATAGCGGCCGGGAGTCGCTGTTGTTTACTGTCACTGGCGCGCCAGAGGCGAGCGAATTATTGCTCTCCAAAGTCGCCGCGCTGGCGCTCGACCCAGTATTGATCGAAGAGGCCACACCGCGCGGCGCGCACGGACTGTTAGGATTGCGCGATGGGAGCCGCTTAGTCGTGACGAGTATTACGCCACAAGCGAAACGCACTGAATTCGCGTTGGCAAGCGGCTTGAAGTTGAAGTTCGATCAAGACTCGTTGGAGAACGACGTCGTCGCCTGGCAACCGCTGGGGCGCGATGTGCTGTTTCTTTCCGATCTGCGCACGACCGGATATAAGCACATTCCGTTCTTGACACTCGCCCGGCCCTATGAGAACGATCGCACCGATTTGGGTAGTCGTTTGCGACAAGGCGGCGCGGTCTTTAGCAAAGGGTTGGGAATGACTAGCACGTCGCGTTTGGCCTACGACGTGCCTGCAGGCTATCGACAGTTTCAAGCGGAAGTCGCCTTGGATGATATCGCTGATGATCGCGGCAGTGTAATCTTTCGCGTCTTCACCAACAGCGGCGAAATGAGTTGGAAGACAGCGTATGAAAGCCCGGTGGTGCGCGGTGGCGAAGCGCCGCGCTCGATTCAAATCGATCTCGCCGGCGTGCAGCGTTTGGCGCTGATTGTCGATTTCGCCGAGCGCGGCGATGAACAGGATCACCCCGTGTGGCTGAACGCGCGGTTGGTGAAGTAACACAAACCCGCCGCGTCAGCGAGGAAAGATATTCGCTGACGCTGCAGGTTAGTGTGTCGGTCACTTAGGATTGCTCAGGCAGTTGAAAGAGCGCGGCTACGGGCGTGCTGAATCCAACGAGGACATCTTCGCCCGATAGCGAATCATTGATCGTCAGCTGGCTCACCGAACCATCCAAGCGATAGACCCGAATGCTCTTGGTGGCGGGATTGAGAACCCATACGAGGCGCACTTTGGCCGTTAAGTATTGCTGAACCTTCTGTTCGACTTCGTAGTAGGTATCATGTTCCGACACAACTTCCACGACGAGATCAGGCGCGATCTTCACGAAGCCATAATAGATTTCAGGCGTGATACGATCGAGCCGCAGGAACGAAACGTCGGCCTTGCGAATGCGCGTTGGATCGTCGGGAAAACAGCGATATTGTGTTTCCGACGAGAGGACGAGACCCAAGTTACGTGACTTCACGAACGAGGTCAGTTCCGCGCCAATCAGCGAAGCAAACCAGCATGCCAGCGCACCCATATCCGACTCCACAAGTTGGCCGTCGATGAGTTCAAAACGACTTCCCTCAGGCAGTTTTAGCAAGTCTTCCGGCAGATAGGTACGGTCGGTAATTACTGTGGCCATCGCTAGAAATCCTCCCGCTATAGTTTACCATCCATGCAGCGACGATGCGAATGTATTCCGCCTCGTCTTCTACCCAACGGCGACGAGGCAGGCGGGATGCCTACCCACCATCTCACGCCCCATACTTGCCCAGGCGGCCGGCGTTGGCCAAGGCGAGCGACATGAGGTACTTGGCTTCAAACTGACCAAGTCCACCACGGATGGTGGTGTTTTCGCCAAAGGTTTGATTGCCATCGGTGCGACAACAATCCGAAACCAAGAGCGTCGGCACCGGATGCCAGGAGTGGCTCTTGAGATAGCTGGGCGTGCTATGGTCGCCGGTTACGATCAGCACGGTTGGCTTGAGAGCGGTGATCCGCGGGATGTCGGCATCGAGCTCTTCGATCTTGGCGACTTTGGCGTTGAAGTTGCCGTCTTCGCCAGTGCTGTCGGTGTACTTGTAATGCAGGAAGAAGAAGTCGTAGTCGTTCCAGTGTTGCGTCAAAAGATCGATCTGTTCGTGCAATGTCTGCGCTTTGCCGACGAGCGTCATGCCGACCAAACTCGCCAGTCCTTTATACATGGGGTAAACAGCGATCGCGGCGGCTTTCAGACCATACACTTCCTCGTAAGTTGGCAAGTTGGGTCGCGAAGCGAAACCGCGCAGCGTGAGTCCATTGGCTTTCGGTTGACCGGCGAGCAGTTTGGTGGCTTGCTTAATGAACTCGTTGGCAACTTCGGCGGTCTTTTGGCTGCCCGGATCATGCGCTTCGGCAGTCAGCGGTGGAACGCCGGTTTTCTGCGGATCGGTGTCCTTTACATTGCCTTCCAAGCCGGTACCACGTAGCACGACGACAAAACGATGTTCCTTGACCGGTTCGACGAACACTTCCACGCCGGGAATTTTTACCTCTCGCAATTTGACTGCCAACGGCGCGCTCTCTTCGCTGGGAATGCGTCCCGCGCGGCGATCGCTGATGTTGCCAGTGGCGTCGAGCGTGCAATAATTGCCGCGAATGGCGACGTCGCCCGCCTTGAGTTCAAAGCCAATGCCTGTCGCTTCCAGAGCGCCGCGACCGATGACGTACTTGAGCGGATCGTATCCGAACAATCCTAAGTGTCCCGGACCACTGCCGGGAGCGATTCCAGGCAGAACGGGAATGCTTCCCCCTTGCACACCGACGGCGGCGAGCGCGTCGAGATTGGGGGTCTTGGCGGTTTCGAGTTCGGTCTTGCCGCCCGGTTCCAGCGGCAAGCCACCGAGGCCATCAGCCACCAGCAGCACGATCTTGGAGTTGTTTTTGATTTGCAGTTCACGAGTCAGATCGTGCAGTTCCATGGCCGGGACTCCCGCTGGCAAAAAGGACGGAAATATGGTCCCTTTGTAGTACCAAATTACAGCTTGGAGAGAAGGGGGCATGGTCATTGCTGGCGGAACGAACGCCGCGTCGCTTGCGGGTTGGTAGTTGCTACAATAAGGGTCAATTCACAGCGGGCGAATGGTTCGCGGAGCGAACAACGACACGAACGGAGGAGAGCAAATGCCTGTGGAAATTACTTGGTTGGGTCATGGTTGTTGGGCGATCGCGACCGGTCAGCATCACCTGTTGATTGATCCGTTCTTGGACGATTCGCCGACCGCTCCCATCGCCGCGAAGGAAGCAGTCGCCGATTTCATCTTGGTCTCGCATGGCCATTTCGATCACATCTCCGATGCCGCTTCGATTGCGCATCGGACCGGCGCCAAGGTGCTGGCGAATTACGAGATCGCCGCTTGGCTGTCGACGCATCAAAAGGTGCGAGACACGCTGGGAATGAACATCGGAGGTGCCGCGCAGTTGCCATTTGGCACAGCGAAACTCACGCACGCCATTCATAGTTCGCAATTGCCGGACGGTTCCTACGGCGGCAATCCTGGTGGTTGGTTGTTGAACTTGAATGGTTTGAAGCTGTATTTCGCCTGCGACACGGCGTTGTTTTCCGATATGGAACTGATCGGTGCGGTCGGTCTGGATTTCGCCGCTGTGCCCATTGGCGATTTGTTCACGATGGGCCCCGATGATAGCCTGCAAGCGATTCAATGGCTCAAGCCGAAAAAGGTCGCGCCGGCGCATTACAATACCTGGCCTCCAATCGCCCAAGACGCACAACAATGGGCAGAACGCGTCCGTGCGAAGACGCAGGCCGAGCCGATCGTCGTTGAACCCGGTGGCAAGTTCTTGATCGGATAGTATCCACCACGATTTCCGCGGCGATGCCGTAGTATTTCCAGACCATGACTAATCGAGGAGTTGGCATCCACAGGATCGAGCGAATCATTCGCAATACTCCAGAAACACAGCCCTCAGGCATCACGCGGAGCGTGATGGGTACTATGAAGAATCTCGTCGTCGCCTTGCTGCTCGCACTCCCATTTGCCGCCACTGCCTCCGCACAAACCACGCTGCGTTGGAAGTTCGCGCCGGAACAAAAGTTTCAAGTCGCATGCCATCAGAACACGGAAGTCACCACCAGCATCTCCGGCAAAGCGCAAAAGGCGTATCTGGAAATGACAATGGAACTCGACTGGGAAGTCGACGACGTGGCAAATGATGTCGCCACAATCACACAGTCCTTCACGCGTTTGGCAATCAAGACTTCCGCGCCGCAAGCCGACGCGATTAGCTACGACACGTCCTCCGCCACACAACCCACCGGTGCCGCCAAGGAACTTGCCGCAGGTATCAAGCCGCTGATCGGGGCGAAGTTCACCGTGAAGATGGACGCCCGCGGCGATGTGAAAGAAGTGCATCTCACCGACGAGGCGCAGCAAGCGCTCACCGCGCTGCCGGCCGATAGCCAACTCAAACAGGTTCTCTCGCCCGCAGGTTTGACGCAACTTTTTCGCCTGGGAGGCGGCGTGTTGCCAGAGCAAGCAGTGAGCGCCGGCGACACCTGGCAAGCGCCTTCGCAAACAGAGACCCCTTACGGCAAACTCTCGCAAGAAACGACGTTCACTTACAACGGTCCCAGCACGATCGCTGGCCAGATACTCCACAAAATCAGCATGGCATCGACAGGCGAGTTCGCTCCCAAAGCGGATGCGGTCGTCAAAATCGAGATTAAGGAACAGACCACATCGGGTCAGATGCTGTTCGACAGCGAGGCAGGCTATGTTACCACTGCCGAGACGAAGTTGGTTTCCAAAAGCGCGCGCGTGTTTCGCGACAATCTAATTCAGGCGACCGTCGAAAGCACCACGAAGCTGACGATCAAGCGGCAATAAAATTAACTCGCAGCGTAAGCGAGGCTTCCCGTAAATCTGCTCGCTAACGCTTCGGGTTCGTGTCGGGGACTTTGACCATGATATCGTCGCCTTCGATTTTCACTTCGAATGCGTCGATTTTAATGCGAGGGTTGTCGCACCAGGTGCCATCGCAAATTTTGAAACGCCAGGCATGCCAGGGACAACTCACCATGCCATTTTCGACGTAGCCACCCGCCAACGACGCACCCATATGCGGGCAGAAATCATCAATCGCCTGATAGCCTTCGGTCAAATTAAACACCGCCACCATGCGGCCATTCACGGCAAACGCCTGACCTTGCCCTGGCTCGATAGCACCCACTTTGGCGACGGTAACAAAATCACTCATGGCAAACCTATCGGTGCGAATCGTAAGCAACAATCGACAGTACATTGTAGGGTTTGCGTCTGAGTTGGGGTAGGATAGAGCAGCATGAGAATGATCGTTGCCATCTGCGGCTTACTGCTTTACTGTGCGACTTTAGCGCGTGCAGATGAACTTGCCGACGCGCGGCAACTCTTGCTCACGGGCAAGTACGAAGAAGCGGCCGATGCCTTCGCCAAACTCGAGGAACAACACCCCTTCGAGTCCGCACTCGGCAGCGCGCGCGCGCGGCAATCAATCGGCAAACTCGACGACGCCGAGCAAGCTCTTCACAAAGCACTCGCGAAGCAACCCAAATCGGCGGACTTACTGGCCGAACTAGCGCTCTTGGCGTTTGAACGTGGCGACCTGACGGCAGCACAAAAGCAAGTCGATGCCGCGCTTGCGATCGACCAAGAGCAACTCGCCGCCCGCTACTTAAACGCCGAACTCCACGCCAGCGCCGGCCGTCTCAAAGAAGCTCAGACCGGCTATAAATGGCTCGTCGATTATCAGGCGAAGCAGGCGAAACTCAAATCCGCGGAGGATATCTATTGGATTGGACGGGGGGCAGCGCAACTAGCCCGTTGGACGCGCAACAGCCAACAGTTCAAGTTGTTGGTCAACGATTTCTATCCCCAAGCTCTCGAACTAGAAGAGAACTTCTGGCCGGCGCATTTGGAGACAGCGCTACTCTTCTTGGAAAAGTACAACGAAGGAGCCGCCACCAACGAAATCAACGCCGCGCTAGCGATCAATCCCAATTCCGCCGAATTGTATGTCGCCAAGGCCATGCTGGCGATGCAAAAGTACGACGTGAAGAACGCGCGCTTGCTTATTGAGCGCGCCCAGCGGATCAACCCGCGACTGCTGGTGGCAGAGCAGATCCTGGCCGATCTTGATTTGGCTGAAGGACGTTACACGGACGCGGAAAAGAAACTCCTTCACGCCCGCGAGCTTAATCCTTCCGATGAGGAAACGCTCGGACGACTGGCAGTGACCTACTTCACGCTCGATGGCTGGCTCCCCGACGATGCCGACTCGCGCGCCAACCAACTCATCGCGGAGATGACGGCCAAGAATCCTAAGTGCGGCCGCTTCTATGCCGCCATGGGAGACACCTTCGATCTGTTGCGCAAATATCCCCAAGCGGCGAGGTTCTATGAGTTGGCTCACGAGGTCATGCCACAATTAATCTACGTGCGCGGGCGACTGGGATTGGTCAAGATGCGACTGGGCGATGAGCAACAAGCGGCCGAACTGCTGACCGCCAACTTTCGTGACGATCCCTTCAATGTCCGCGTAAAGAACATGCTGGAGGTGCTTGATGTGCTGGCTGGTTACGCCGTGCTGGAAACGGAGCATTTCGTCATCAAGTTCGATCGCGGTCAAGATGAAATGCTCGCGCGGTATGCGGCGAAGTATCTGGAGGAGCAGGCCTACCCGGAAGTGGTGAAATCACTCGGTTACGAACCGCCAGGCAAATCCCTGTTTGAAATCTTTAGTCGCGCCAAGAACACGCGCGGACATAGTTGGTTCAGCGCTCGCATGATTGGCCTGCCCTTTATCGGCACCGTGGGCGCTTGCGGCGGCAAGATTGTTGCCATGGCGTCGCCTGGGGATATGCCGCAGAAGTTTCATTGGGGGCGAGTGCTAAAGCATGAATTCGTGCATGTCGTGAACTTGCAACAGACCGATTTCAACATTCCGCATTGGTTCACCGAAGGACTCGCGGTTCGCTTGGAGAATTTGCCACGTCCGACAAGTTGGGACGCGATCCTGGCGAAACGGGCCAAGGCCGATGAACTCTTCGATCTGGAGAACATTAACTTAGGTTTCATTCGTCCCGGCAGCGGCGAAGACTGGACGCTGGCCTATTGTCAGGCGGAGTTGTATTGCGAGTATCTCGTGAAAACCTACGGCGACGATGCTTTCGCGAAATTGATTCGTGCCTATCGCGATAACCTCTCCACCGCCGCGGCGCTAAAACGTGAATTCAATGTCGAGATCGACGACTTTGAAAAGGGATACAGTCAATTCCTGCGGGAGATTGTCCAAGAGCTGAGCGGCGACAGCGATGCTGACACCAATCACTCGCTGCGAGAACTCGAACGACTGACCAAGGAACAACCCGACAACGCTCAACTGCAAGCCGAACTGGCCGCCGCCTATTTCAACGACGATAAGGTCCCCGCTGCTCGGAAGGCCGCCCTGGCGGCAATCAGATTATCTCCCAAGCATCCGCTGGCTATGTATGTGCTGGCGCGCATCGATGTTTCAATCGGTGATCGCGAGGCCGCACTGAATAAACTGCAGGAAGTCCATAACCAGGAGCCACCAGAGGAACGCATCGTCGCGTTGTTGGCTGCATTGTCGTATCAGGCCGAGGACTTCGCCGGCGCGGAGCGGTTTTATCGACTGGGACTGAATCATTTCTCACCTCGCGATCAATGGCTTAAAGCGCTCGCTAAGGTCTATCTGAAAACTGAGCAGGACGAGGCGTTGGCTGGCGTCCTTGCCGAGTTGGCCGAACTCGACTACGACAAT
>JBGSHH010000192.1:0-5937 GCA_041752355.1 Pirellulaceae bacterium
GCCATCATGGACATTTTCTTTCGCGGCGTCTGGAGCGATGAGCAGCGTAATTCGACACACATCCGCAGCCAGATTTGAATCTCGCACAGTACAGAAGCAGTGCTCGATGCCACTGCTCAAGTGAATGCGCGTTGATGACCAAAACCAACTCCACAAAAAATGGCTCAGTCCATCGGGTTCAGAACGGTGCGTCCACCACCTAAAATGGCGGTCGTGCATGACGAACCTCGGCATGTCGATCTATTTAGGATCTTCGGTTGTCATTCCCGCTTGGCTACTTCGATCCTAATGAATTCTGGAAGGTACGACGGCGTGCAATTTGTGGCCACATGCTCGTCCTTGTAGAGTCCCAAAGTTTTCCCAAGCTTGATACACCTGGACCGAAATCTAGGCTCATGAACTCCGATTTGCCCAGCGCAGAAGTTCATTGCCCATTGAACTTCGGGTTCAGCATGAGCCATCTCGTTTTCCAGCGAATCAAGCAGGTCTGCACTATCCCCGGGCGGAACTTGCCCGACCCAGCGCAAGCGCGCTTGGTGATACCAGAACAAGCGACGCAGAATGGGGGAAGGATTCTTCTGCCAAGTCGCGATCAAGGCGACCAGTTTCTGGTCTTTGGCTAATTGGTTGGCCAGCAGCCAGTCTGACAATTGGCTACGTTCGTCCGCGTCATGCCCAAGCATATCCGAGGTAAGCTGGTCGATGACATTTTCTGCAAGGAGCTTCTTATCGAAGATGAGAGTCGCGAGCAGACGCGGGTAGAACTGGCCCGTTGACCAAAGCTCCATGGCAAGAGCGTGGTCTTTCTTGATCTCAATACCGCGCTTTTTAAGGTCGCCCAGCTTCACGTTACCATTCGTGATCTCGGCGATCAGTTTCTTTGCCCGTGCCGATAAAGCCATCGCGTCTTCTCCTTTCCAATTTGCCAAATAGGAATGCTATGGCGAAGCGCCGCATCGTGCTCAACGACGGAGCTATCGTAAACAGACGCTTACCTGCTGTCACACATCCGCACCACGTCGGAACTCCTGTTATGACAATGGCTTGTCACTGATCAACCGCGAACGGCGGCATCCGCCAAGACGGCGATAGGTCTGTGGACAAACACTTTCGCCAAAGGGCTGGGAATCAAGAATCGTCGGGCCAACAAGACGTCGTTTTGATTTATTCTGGGTCGGTTTGCTGGTTGGGAACAAGTTCACTGGGACATGGCGTTAAATCGCAAATTGTGACGCCCAAGTGCATTGCCGCTCTCGACGTCTGCGAAAGTGCTGCCTGACGACGCCTTTCCTCACTTTGGCTACGGTGCGAGGAACTTGAAGGGTTCGCTCGGCTCGAAGTTCGCCGTCTGATCCCCGACGACATCCAACTTGCCGACAAGAGTCAACTTCCGGACGCCAGCGTTGGCCCGGAAGTCGATTTTGTCCAGCTTCACCCACAACGCACCGGGGCTGTGGGTGTCTTCGTAGAAGTAGACCCGGTTCTTCTGGTCGGCCGCCGTTCGCCAGATCGTTGACGAAACGTTGGGCGCTCCTTGCTTACGAATACCGCGAGGAACGCTCACGTTTCGTATCACACTGAACACGGCGGCCACCGCGTCACGAGCATCCGCCGACTGCTGGCACGCGTTGATGTAATACGATGCGCGTGCAAAGCGGTCCGCCGCCCGAACCGTGCCCGGGAGCATCACGGCTCCGTCGAACTCTTTCCAGTATTCGTTGATTGCCAGTTGCTTGTCGTAGGTCGGTGAGTTCGTCATGACCTGGTATTCCCGCGCGTGGTGAATGACCAGCTTACCTTGCACATACTCAAAGATGGCCGAGTCGCCAGTGGGATCGGAAATGGCCATGTGGACCGTTCCGCTCGCACCGTTGGGCGCAATGACGGGAACGATCCGAAATGAATCCTTCTCCACCTCCGCGACAGCCTCTGATACCGTCGCGAAGTTGTCGAGCAGGTACTGAGCCCAGGCGGTAATGCAAATACCCGGCCGCTTGTCATCTGCTGCGGGGTACTCAGACTCAGCCAGGTACAACAAGTTCGCAACGAACCCTTTCTCATTCATGCCGTCGGCGCTGCCGCCTTCGTAAACCGAGGCCACGACGCTGCCATACTTGCTGGTCCACTGCAGCGACCCTTTGCCCAAACCGCCATCGCGTTTCATTCCGCGAGGGAACACCCACAGATTAGTATGCATGTCTTCGACCCAGTCCATCGACCGGCCGGTAACCGTCTGCCCCTCTTTACCGAAGTAGACGGCGCGGGTGCAGGCTTTCGCATCACCAAAGCTCGACAAAACCGCTACCACAGCGGCTGCGAGCAGCAGGCAACAATACGTTGAAAGACGACCCGACATGGCAAACCTCTCCGTTCTTAGACTCATGATTTTCTGGTCAAACAAGTGGTTGATCACCCGCATGCTGTTGCAATTTACCGCCAAGTTGTTCCGTTGCTGGCAAAGGGTGGCAAATGGAGTCCCAACATTCGACCGTCGTTTGTCACGCTCAAGTCTACGAGATAGATGACGGGATTTGGTCTCCGTATCCCATTTGGTGGCCTAAATTTCCAGTAACTGGAATGCCAAAACGGTTTTGAGGGTGCCAGTCGATTGAACAAGGAGCCAATTCTCGCAAAGACTATGAAACTGAAAACCGCTCACGCAGCTCTTGAATAAAGCCTTCTTTATCCTTGGTCATCTTCTCGATCATTTTGGGCGGTGCTGCCGTTTTCTCGTATTGTGCGGACCAGAGCACCATTTCGACGAGGACTGGCAACAAGTCGAGGCCCTTTGCGGTTGGATGGTAGGTTACCACTCTCGCATCAACCGATGAGCGCGCCGCAGTCACCATCCCCTGTTTTCTAAGTCTCTCCAAGCGATCCGACAGTACATTTGTGGCAATCCGCTCTCCGCTCTCCTGAAACTCCTTGAACGTCTTCAGTTTTTTCAACATCAAGTCGCGCAGAATCAAAAGTGTCCACTTATCGCCGAAGATCTCCAAGGCAATGCTCAATGGACAGTCGGAGCGTCGCTGGATTGCTGCGTTTCTCGTCATAGGAACATTCTGCAAATATAACTTGCTTAAAGCAAGTGATATGTTACGCTGGTGCCATGAATCAAGCGAAACCTCACGCGATGACGCGATTTTGGGTGTCCGTTGCAGCCTACATTCTGCCCACTTTCCCGTTGGGCTACATTTGGCACCTTGTCCTTTTCAAGGACCGTTACCACGATCTGCAACTGTACCGCGCCGAAGTGATCATCTCATTTGGTCTCGCGTCGATGTTCATTCAGGCTCTCCTTTTCGCGTGGCTATATCCTCGAGTCTTCAGCACGAAACGAGATGGGTGGCGTTTAAGCGCCGTGCAATTCTTTGCAGTGTTCTCGGTCCTGGCTTGGTCGTTTACGACGCTCCCAGTCGCAGCCAAATACCAAATGGCCTCTGTCACAGTATTCTTGTGTTTGGAAACGACGTTCACCATTGTGCATTTTCTCGTGGTTTCACCGTTGATCGCACTCGCAAACCGCGAGAGAGTTTGAGCGATCGCCCGGAGGTTGTTAGATGCAATCGAAAGAACTGCTCGTCGCTGCCCTCAATCTCAGCGCCGGTTTGGTAATGCCGCTGCTGGAAGATCTCAAAACGGCAGCACTCGTTTCACCGACTCCGGCGGGTGGAAACCACGCGCACTGGATCCTCGGACATCTCGTTCAATCGGAAGGTCAGTTTCGTGCGATGATGCGAGGTGTGCCGAATCCCGTCGACCACCTTCAGCCTATCTTCGGCGGTGGGACTTTCCCTGATCCCGCCGGGGCAGATTATCCTGCCTATGGTGAACTATTGGCGGCGCTAGTCGACATGCGGGCAACATCGATGCAGTGGCTCGAATCAATTAGCGAAAGCGACTTGGACCAACCCAGCAAATTCGTCCCGCCGGGCTTCGAGCCGTTCTTCGGAACCTGGCGTCAGTGCTTGCTCATGCAAGCGATGCACTGGATGAACCATCGAGGCCAACTGGCAGATTGCCGCCGAGCCGCTGGACGCGAGCGATTAATGGCTTGAAAAGAATTTTCATCTCGCCAACTCAGCGACTGTAAGCATTTGCTATCGATCAACGATCCGAAGAACACCCTGAGCGACGTTTGGGGTTGGTGGCGTCGATCGCGAGACAGTCGCCAAGATTTGAACTCGATAACTTCTTTCGTAACCGCAAGTTGTAGCGATTCGAAGGGTCGGCACATCAGATTTGGCTGCTTGCTTGAACCGAGTCAACGAGTTTTCAACCAAGTCATCAAACGATGACCGGTAATGAAAAACGGCTCGCCACATTTGGTATGCGACAAGCCGTTCATGTATTAAGTCGGGGTGACCGGCGATGGACATTTCCTAACAACGCGATGCACGGCCCGCTATTTCAGCGAGTCATCGCGCAACGTATTGATTTCGAAGGGGTTGCATTCTATCTGGCGTGAGCCAGGAGACATGCGTCCAACTTACTTCGAACAATGCGTCCTCCCTGTTCGGGCACTTATGTGCCGGTCTGGGAGAGTACTGACATGGAACGTCGACGGTATGGTAATACGCTTCAAGTTCCGCTCCGCGCTCGAAACGGCACCTACTTGCGGGGAATCACCATCGCCCGCATCTCGGGCATGAGCCAAGATGAAAAGAGCCTCGCCGATCAGGGAGCAATGTATATCGCCGAGCTGTAATGCGAAGCTCAAGGGCCTCATCATGCGGCGGCACCCATTCAAAGAGGTCGCCACACGGGCAATGGTATAATCCATTATCCGAAGCCTTGGTTCTGAAAGGTTCTTTGGCTACACCATCCAAGACCGTTTGCGTCTCACCCGCGATGAATTCACGCGGTTGACCGAAGTGGCAACCTCGACAGCGGCTGTCGTTCGGGGGCATGGGTGCTGCGGGGTTTAGTTGGAAGCCGCGAAGAAACTCGCGGACAGCTTGGAGTGCTTCCTCAAACTTGGCCTGCTCGACGGCGGTGTTCGGGATGATGAGACATTGGTAAGTATCGGCAAACATCAGAATTCCAAACGGTGCCTCCCCGCCTTGGCATGTTTGGATCAGTCGGCAGTAGGCCGAGATGCGAATTCGATGTTGTGGCCGCCAGATCCGATCACCGCGATGTTTGCGGATGACCGGAATCCGCAGGGACGTACCCTTGACTAGTAATCGCCAGGGCTTGCCGACCAGGCGCGACTCTGGATCACGAAAGGCGTCAACTGGCTTTAGGCAATCGAAGCCCGCTTTCCGCAACGACCACCAATTTACTTCTCGAATCTCCGTCGAGGTCAGATCGACACTTAACGGCGGGGCGGACACAAAGACCGCCCGTTCCCGAATCAAGTCGATTAGCCGCGACGACAAATCCCAGACACGGGCTAGGCAGAGGAAGAAGGGCAATGTGCCAACCAGTCCTGCCATCGGTGACCAGAGTCTCCACAGGCCAAAGACCAGAATCGTAGCTGCCGCTAATAACGTGGCCCACAGGCGAATGTCGCGCCATGCGTCCTGAATTGCTTCGGCGAAGTGATGCGCATCGTAATCCGTGAAGCTGCCTAGTCGAGGTCCGTTTGTCTGTTCCTGCCCTTCTTCGCCATTGTCCTTCCCCAATTTCAGCGCAAGTATGGCGGCACGCGGACAGAACACGTGCTCGCTGAGGACATGCACGCCGACTTCGGTCGGTCCGCCGTGAAAGCGCGGGCGTTGCGGAATATCGAAATCACTGAGACGGTTCATACATTACCTCCCGGCCCAGCGGGCCAGTTCAGACAGAATGGGAGCTAACTCCGGTGGTCGCCTCGACGGGAGTGAATGCAAGCAATCGGTCAGGTATTTCGCCAACTTTTTGGGTACCCCGGCAGCTCCGAGGGCGACAACGGCCTGATCGACCGGAGTCTCTAGCGTCGCCGCTGCCGCCAAG
>JBGSHH010000193.1:0-5944 GCA_041752355.1 Pirellulaceae bacterium
AGTTCAGGCGGCTGCGCTAGGCTGGTCTTCATTGACGAAAGGTGTCTCCGGGGAAAGGGAAGAGGCGTCGGCGGGCGTCAGGCCCAACTCGTGCATAAGGGCCACTTCTTGAGCGCGTTGGCGTAACTGGGTTTCCCAGTCCTGCCCGCGCCGCGCGTATTCGTCGGCGAGGGTGGTGGTGTGATTGGCCAACCGTGTGGCCTGCGCGTTGGCTTCTTTGGCGGGATCCACGTGCTCGTGGCCATCCCAAAACCATTGATGGGAGAGATCTGCTGCCCAACTACGCAGTGCACGCGGCAGATAGCCTTCGATCAGCAACGCTTCGCGGAGCCAGGCGCTGAGTACGCGGTCGAGCGCGACCAGTTCGAGCTGCGACTGGTCGACGCGGAGCGATTTGTAATACGTCTGATGATCGAGACGGCCGGAGGCGTAGTTGTAACCCGAACTATTACCAGCGGCGATGTTGAACGGCATGTTCAAACAGCGGGCGATTTCGTTCAGTATCTCTTGTTTAAACTCTCGAAATCCCGTAGCTGGTTGCTCCGCGTGCATCTGGGACATTTTCCAGCCGCCGGGCATCGTGAGCAGCATCCGCTTCTCAAGCTGGATCGTATCCATCGGCTCGACTGAGTCAGCTTCACCACCAACGGGCGCATCGGTATAGAGCACCCCCGCAAAATCAGCCGCGGTCTCAGCAGCCGCGAGTACGGCGAGTGTGAATCGCCGTAGTTGGGCGAAGAGTGGCAGTGCGGGCATGAGGTCGGGGATGCCACGGACTTGGCCCGGTCGGTCGCAGCGAAAGAGGTGGATGACAGCAGTAGCAGGGATCCGATCGTAAGTAGTCCCCAAACTCCCATCACCCGGATGCGCTCGCAGTACGTGATACTCGCGCGGGTTGCCCGCCTCATCAAATTGGATGCCATCGACAGCTTGCTCCTGATAAGGATCGAAATCCGGCGTGGTTACTTGGTCGGCCTCGATCAACCGCAGATCGAGTGTCACCGCCGTGTTCAGCCGGTCGTTACTGACAAGTAAGCCAAAGGCCTCGCCATCCTGAGCACGGGCCATCCGCATCGTGCGGAGCTTTTCCGCCAGGCCGATCGTGCGGGCCCAGTACGTGAACTCTTGCTCGACCAGTCGATTCACTTCGCCGTCGCTCGTCAGCAATTGCAATCGTGGGCCGGTCCCCACGGTATCGTTGGCGAGCGTGAGCACGATGCCGCGGGCGTAACTGTTGTTGGCCACTTCGTAGCGCGCCCGATTACGCAGGACGCGGCGAACATCGACGCTATTGGCCGCCTTGGCGGACAAGCCATCGGCGAAGGCCCAGTGCCGTCGATTCTCGTCGCTAGTCACCGCTGCGTCGTATCGGGCCAGTAACGCCCGTGAGGCGGCAGCGGTGCGTGGTACCGGCGCTGGTGGCGTGGTCCACAATTTGGAAAGCCAACGGAGCACTAGACCGTTCCGGGAGGCACGAGCTTGTTAAACTGCAGACCGCGTCGCTTCTGTTGCAGCGCCTGTTTCGCAGCCAGATAGCGATCGGCCTCAATCTGATCGGTAAGACTGTGTTGTTCGACGCTACCGGCATCCCCCGCCGCCTTGGCGGGACCGGTGGCGTTTTCGCGGATCGTTTCTTCAAGGGGCGTGTTGCTCACCAGGGAGTCTCAGCAACAGGAAGGGGCTGACGCTATTAGTCTCCTACCGGAAAAAAACGGGCGGAGGCGGGAGAATTTTTTATCGGCAGCCAGTTTGTGCCGATGTTCAACCGGCGCGACGGCGCAGGTCAGAGAGTTTGAGGCGCGAGCGCGGCGCTTTGGGCGTAAGTTCCGCCCCCATCAAGGTGCAACCCTGCATCGAGGCCGCCACAGCGCAACCTACCAAACCATCGAGCCAGTGATTGTCGAAGCGTTGTGGACGGAGTTTCCACTCGTCGACGGTCCGTCCCCTGCCTTGCGTTCGCACCCGGTATTCGGCGGTGAGATGTTCCGCTAACAGGCGATGTTGTTCGACTTGCGAACCAAACAGCGAGAGTGCGCCCGGATCACCTTGCGCGACGGCCAGCCGCGCGAACACAAACGACTTCCAGAAGTTGGTATCGAACAACACGTGTCGAATGGCCCGCTTCCCTTGCACATTGGGAATCCGCCAGTTGTAGCCAATACGATCGCCTAGCCGCCGCTTGTACTCGCTAAAGGGATGGCTTGAGGCGCCCACGAAGCGTCCATGACTGGGAAGCACCACCGCCGCGTGCTTGGATTGCCGACAGTATTGGTAGACCACGTCGGTGGAATGTCCCCAGTTGGCATCGATCAGACAACGCTCGATCTTCAGCGCGGCCCCATCATCACGCTGCCAGTCGCGCGCTAGTTGTCGCTCCAACAATGCTTCCAGTCCCGCATAGATGGCTCCTTCGAGCCCAGCGTGCGGAAAGGCTTGTGACAACGTGGGCTGCGCTTCCCGGAGCGTGAAATAGGCGCGGTGTTGATCGGGAAACGTACCGTAGTCGATGATATAGCCGGAAAAACGTTCCTCCCAAGCGACGACCATGTAGTACAGCAGCTGGCCTTGCACGTCCACGAACATCGTGACCTGCGTACAACCTAGCGGTACGATTCCGCGGGGCAAGCGATTGAGTTTGGCCAGGATCTGATCGACGGTTAGTTCGTCTTCGTCCGTTGCATCGACGGACAATGGTTCATTCTGATACTCGGCAAAGAAGGCGGCTTCGTTTTGCAGCCGCAGGTTCATGGCATGTTGGATCGCCGAGAGTTCATCATGGTTATAGCGCTCGGACCAGGCGACCTGCGCTCCTTCATCCATCACCTCGCGATGCACGCGGTAGAATTCGGTCGCATCGGCCAGGCCTCGCTCGGCACGCAGGCTGGCGGCGCGGACCTCGGCATACTGTTGCCAGAGCTTGTCGTGCGTTGGAAAGGCATAGACCATCTTGGTCCGCTGTCCTTGCCACTGCGGATGCTGGTCGCGATCCAAAATCCGATCGGCCATGTCGCCGGGACGAATTACCGTGCACGGCATGATGCCAGAGATTTTTTTACCAGGTCCCGCCAAGCCCAGAACTGCGCCGGCCAGAATGCTCTCGCGTTGCAAGCACTGCGACACCGAGCGGGCGGACTCGTCCGTTTGTGGATCATCCAGAATCACCAACGAGGGGCGCGCACTGCGACCATCGGGGCGTTTGAACTTCATGCCGCGGATGCGACCGGTCAGTCCGGCAACTTTGATGATCGCGCCACTGGCGGCGCTGCCGGGGATCGTGGGGAGCACGATCTCTTTAGCAGTCCAGACAATATGCGTCCGTTCGCCGCGATAGAGTTGGCCGGCACAGCGGTTAGCAATCCCTTCCAAGCAGGTGATCGGAAACACGACCTCCGGAAAATCATCGTAGAGCAACTGGTTCCCATCGAGTTCCATCTTGATGGAGGCCAGCATGTCTTCGGCGTGTCCTTCGTCACTGCCGATCAGGCACACAAACTCGCGGGCTCCGATCAATGCTGCCCAAATGCAGGCCACTTCGGCCAGGGACGAGTTGTGCGTGGGGACCATTTTGCGTCCCGCCAGATACAGTCGCGATGGTGAATCGACTTCGATACAACGAACGGGAACGCTTTCGACCGGCTCGATGTCTACAATCTGGCGATAGCGGCCCATGCCGCCATTCTGGGGACGCTTGGCCAGCTGCGAGCGTTTGCGCGCCAAGCGAAAGACCGGAAAGTCATCGTAGGCGGTGAAGGTGTATCGCCAGTAGGGTCCGAATCGACGACCGTCACGAGTGACAAACTTTTCTTTCCGAGTCCAGCGCAGGCCTAAACTCGAAAGTAACTCGCCCACGTCATTACCGAGTCGATCGGCCTTGAGGGTGAGTTCGCAATGACCGCTCTGTGTCGATCCGTCCGTGTCCATTAAGCCTTGCAGTAAGGCCAGGCGCTGCCAGGGTGCGGCGCGCAGGTAAGCGCTGGGGATGTGTTTATTGTCAAGAACCTTAAGATAGCTCAGTCGCACTTTGAGGGAGGAACGCTCGCCCCGGCGCAGCGATTCCCAACGACGAAGGTACTGCACCGCGGAGATGGTTTTCTTGGAGAGGCCGGCCCAGCGCGTGATCTGGTCCGTGGAAACATGACACGCTAGGGCGTTAAAGGCGGTTCGCAGTTGTTGGGTTTTTTGAGGGTCGGCCCGATGCCCACGTCCGATCAGACAGCGCATCGCGTTAGGCTTGCAACGGCGCAGCTCACACGATTCTCCGGCCGCTTTAATCAGACTCGCCACCTCCTGCGCGTCGTGGCGATGGACCGTAATGGTGTTATTCGATTTCGTTCCATCCCCGAGCCAATAACCGAGAATGTAAGGATCCACCTCCAATTCGGCGCCGGGCAGATGTAATGGCGCTGCGACTGGGGCCCGGTAACGTCGTTCGACTCGCCCCTGGCTGCTGGCCAGCAACACGCGCTCAGCCATTTGTTGCGCGGTCAGTACTAGCGGATTTCGTCGGCTCCAGCGATCGTCAACTTGCCATTGATGTTCAGCGTCGCAGACAATGACTTCGCCGTCGCTGAAGGTAACGCGAAAGCAAGGACGGTCCGTCATCACGGGCGTCGCATTGACGACTTGACAGGCATATCCTCGTTCGTCGAAGACCTGATCACCAACTTGGATCTCGCCCATTGTGGTCCACCCCGTCGGTGTGGCCAGTGGCGTATCGAGTGCGAGGGCCTTGCCCGAACCACGCGGCATGGCCATGGCGAACAGGCCGCCATGCAGTACAGCGCGCTCAATCGTGTCAATGACTTTCAGGTGATCGGCTGACCAGGCGAGATGGAAGGTCTGTGGAAAATACGTTTCCGCAAAGTAGCAAAAGTTGGCGATCGCTTGCTCTTTACGTGCTGGCTGCTGGACTGGTGGTAGCTCGCCAATATCACGTCCTGCCAGCGATAGGGCTGCGTTGCGGGCCCGCGCCTGTTCTTTGAGCGCGGCGTAGTCGGCGGGCGGAGCAGCAACGCTGTGATGCCGTTCGTCCACCAGCCACGCCAGGTAGCGAAACAAGTCGATGGTCTTGCCATCGCCCAGCCGATAGCCGGCGCGCGAGCGGTGCCGATGGAGTTGCCGTTCGCTGAGCACTTCGCCGAGCGGCGTGCTGTTGAGCAACCGCACCAGTTCGGTGGGACGAAGTTGTCGCGGATCGAGAGGCATGGTAGCAGCCTGACTTGTTAGAGCAGATGTGTCGCTTGCCAACCGGCGCGGGCGAGATGTTCCGCGATCAAGCGGCGATGACAATCGCCGACTTGTTTCTCCGCGCAAAGCAGGCAGAAGGGTCGGGGCACTGTGTTTAGCCGCTGGGTGAGCAAGTCCCCGGCCTGCGCCAGCAATTGACGATACGGTATTACCCAGTCGTCCCAGCCCAGAAACAGATTGCCCAGTTCGGGGAACGACACATAACCAATGTTGGCATTCGCCAATAGTTGTTCGATCCCTTTGTCGGACGTTTTGGCTTTGGCATAGGCCGACAGATAGGCGTACTCTGGGCGCAAGCGAACATCCACAATCGTGACGACGCCCTGTTCTTGCAGGAGCCGCACGAAATCGGCAGGCGGTCGGCCACCGTAGCCGATCGTGAACAGTTGCTGTGTTTTGTTCTGGTCATTCATGACGGATCTCCTTGTCCGCGTTGTTGCACGAGCCAAGCCGCGTACTGAATCAAGTTCAGCGAGCCATCCGGATTCGTCGGCGCGCCGCCTTCCACATCGCTCGTTAGCATCGCCACCGTGATCGGTTGCGTGCTCAGCTTACTCAGCAATTGCGCTAACTGGGGCACAGGTACCGCCAGTGGTGACAACGCAGGTCGTGTGCCAATTTCCGCAGCATCGTCAGACATTTTATGAGCTTTCGGAATCTTCGAGAAAGATCGCTGACAGCGCTGGCTGTCGCTGCG
>JBGSHH010000194.1:0-3486 GCA_041752355.1 Pirellulaceae bacterium
GCGAGGCAAGCGTCCTGAATACGTCCGCCGAGCCTAGGTAGGGACCAGGCGATCGCGCGACTTTGCACAGTGATCGTTCCATCCTTACTTCGGCTCCGCGGATCAATTCTTCCACAACATTAGGCTCGACGGCGTTCGCGCGGGGGCTACTCCACTATCAGGCTCTGAATTAAAATGCATGGTTTGCTTTACCGGTTCGTTGTCAGGAGTTACCCGTCGTCATGTCCCAGCCTCTTAACAAGTATTCCAGCCACGTCACTCAGCCCAAGAGCCAAGGGGCTTCGCAGGCCATGCTTTATGGCACCGGCATGACCGCCGAGGACATGAATAAAGCGCAAGTCGGCATCGGCAGCGTATGGTACGACGGCAATACCTGCAACATGCACTTGAACACGCTGGCCGACGAAGTGAAACAAGGGGTCGTCGCGGCGGGTCTTGTCGGCATGCGGTTCAACACCATCGGCGTCAGCGATGGCATCTCGATGGGAACCGATGGCATGAGCTATTCCTTGCAATCGCGCGACTTGATCGCCGATAGCATGGAAACGATCATGGCCGCCCAGTGGTACGACGCACTCATCGCGCTGCCTGGTTGCGATAAGAATATGCCAGGCTGCATCATGACGATGGGACGCTTGAACCGTCCCTCGATCATGGTCTATGGCGGCACGATTCGCGCAGGCTGCACGCCCCGCCATCCCAAACTCGATATCGTCAGCGCGTTCCAGGCGTACGGCGAGTTCATCACTGGCAAGATCACCGAAGAAGAGCGAGCCGACATCATCCGTTGCAGCATTCCGGGTGCCGGTGCTTGCGGCGGCATGTATACCGCCAACACTATGGCCAGCGCGATCGAAGCGCTCGGGATGAGCCTGCCGTATAGCTCGTCGATTCCCGCCGAAGATCCGCTCAAAGTCGGCGAGTGCCGCGCTGCCGGCAAGGCGATACTGCATTTGCTGGAGAAAGACATCAAGCCACGTGACATCATGACCCGCGCCGCCTTTGAGAACGCCATGGTCATCATCATGGCGACCGGCGGTTCGACCAACGCCGTGTTGCATCTGATCGCCATGGCCCGCGCCGTCGATGTGCCGCTGACGATCGACGACTTTCAAAAAGTGAGCGACCGCGTCCCGTATCTGGCCGATCTTAAGCCTAGCGGCAAGTACGTGATGGAAGACTTACATCACGTCGGCGGCACACCGGCCGTGATGAAGTATCTGCTGGCAAAGGGCTATATGGATGGCTCCTGCCTCACTGTCACCGGCAAAACGATCGCCGAGAATCTCCAAGACTTGCCGGGACTGGCCGAAGGGCAACGCATCATTCACCCGGTCGAAACGCCGTTGAAAGAATCGGGCCATATCCGCATCATGCGCGGCAACTTCTGTCCCGATGGCGCGGTCGCCAAAATCACAGGCAAGGAAGGACTGCAGTTCACCGGTCCCGCTCGTTGCTACGACAGTGAAGAAGACATGCTGCATGGCTTGGAGCGCAAAGAAATCAAAAAGGGTGACGTCATCCTCATTCGCTATGAAGGTCCGCAAGGTGGCCCCGGCATGCCGGAGATGCTGACTCCGACCAGCGCCATCATGGGCGCCGGCCTGGGGAGCGATGTGGCGCTCATCACCGATGGTCGCTTTAGTGGTGGTTCGCATGGTTTCATCGTCGGCCACGTCACGCCGGAAGCGCAACTCGGCGGCCCGATCGCGTTGGTCAAAGATGGCGATGTCATTACGCTCGACGCCGAAGCCAATCGCATCGACGTGGCGATCAACGACGACGAGTTCGCCCGGCGTCGCGCCGCCTGGAAAGCTCCCGCCTACAAAGCCACCCGCGGCACGCTCTACAAGTACATCAAGAATGTGAAGAGCGCCAGCGAAGGCTGCGTGACGGACGAGTGATCCCACCTTGAGTCCCCCGGAGCGCGGGCGTCTCGCCAACGGGACGCCCACCTCACGAAAAACGCCACCCAACCACCCTACTGGCTACTTGCGAACTCGCAACTACTCTAGACGCAACGACTTACGTGTTTTAGTCATAACTCCGACTCTTGTAATCTATGAATCTTACGGTGTTTTGCGACTATGTTTGCGATATTCCTCTTGTAGACTTGGCTGTTTCTCTACGTATACAACGCCACACGCGCCAATTATTTCGCGACAGTCCGCACCAACACGCTTTCCTGCCCCTTGCCCTGTTGCCTGCTCAGAGTGGAACTTCTCGTCCGCCCCCAACCTTTCATCCTACCCTATCGACCAGTAGTTGTCAATACTTCCTTTTCACTTACTGACAACATTTCGGCCAGCAACTTGCCCTTACAGGCCGTTCCAGAGATACATCGCCTGGCCTCTCTCGCTTGCGCGGCGGGCCAGAGCGGTCGTGCGACGACACGTGAAACAAGGCTGACATGGAAGGCCGTTGTTGGGAAGTGGTACAAGGACAGGCATAATCTATTGACAGCGGGGCGGCGTGACAATAGAACTATGGGGAAATCGGGAAACGCGAGGAGAAACTGTGATGACGGTGGCACGCAAAACGCTGGTGGATGTGAGTTTGACGCGGTATTACCACTGCATCTCGCGCTGCGTGCGCGGGGCGTTCTTGTGCGGCGAGGGCTTCGAGCATCGCAAGCAGTGGATTGAAGATCGCCTGGAGTTGCTCGCGGCGCAGTTCGCCGTCAGCGTCTGCGGCTTTGCGGTGATGGACAATCATTTGCACGTGTTGCTGCGACTCGATCCGAGCGTCTCGAAAGACTGGACCGATGAAGAGATTGTGCGACGTTGGCTCGCCGTTTATCCGCCGCGCACGCTGAACTTTAATGACGCCGCTTGCGTGCGAATGTGGGTCGAGAATGAACTCACACGCCCGAAGCAAGTCGCCGAGTATCGCCGCCGGGTGCAGGATCTCGGCTGGTTCATGAAAGCGTTGAAAGAGCCGCTCTCGCGCATGGCGAACAAAGAAGATGACTGCAAAGGAGCCTTCTGGGAAGGGCGATTCAAATCGATCGCGATCCTCGACGAAGAGGCCTTGCTGGCGACATGCGCGTACATCGATCTGAATCCCGTCGCGGCCGGCATCGCGGCGACGCCTGAGTCGAGTCCGCATACTTCCGTGCGGCAACGCGTGAAACACGCCCAAGCCAAAGGCAAGCTCGCGGCGCTCAAAGAAGCCGCCCGTGGATCGGTCGCCGGCAGTCGCGCGGCAGGCAAGTTCGAAGAATCGCACTGGCTTTGCCCCGTGCAGGACGCGCGACGACAAGGATCGTTGCGCGAAGGGATGCTCGAAAGCTTTTCGCTCGGCAGTTACTTGCTGCTCGTCGATTACACGGGCCGCCTCGTGCGACAAGGCAAGGCCCGCATCTCGAGTGAAGTCGCTGGCATCTTGGATCGTCTCGGCACGAGCGCCGAGTTTTGGGGCGATCGTTTGCAGAAGATGCTGGCGAAGACGCGCTTGTTCGGCAACTATTTCGCCACCGCGCGCAAA
>JBGSHH010000195.1:0-6878 GCA_041752355.1 Pirellulaceae bacterium
AATGTTTGCTCCAGCAATTCCCCGCGTAACGCCGAGGCTTCCGGCACATCCAACAGGCGATCGGCCAATTGATTGCCAAACAGATCGACGGTTTCCATGGCTTGCCGTCGATTGCGTTCGGCACGTTCGTAGTTTTGCTCGGCGCGAACTTTCTCCCGCGCGATCATGACCCCTGCCGTGCTAACGCCGAGGATCGTGACGAGTAAGACCGCCAAGGTCAACAGCAGCAGGCGTTGGCGGTACTGCAGCCAGGTACTCAGGCGATCCGTCCAACGGCGAGCGCGGGCTTGGGTCGGCTTGCCTGCCAGAACGCAATGCAAATCGTCGGCGAATTGTTGCGCCGTCTCATAGCGTTCATCACGACGCTTGGACATCGCCTTCATGACGACATTATCGAGTGCCGCTGGCACACCGCGACGCACCTGCGCCGGTCGCCGCGGCTCATCTTGCTCGATGCGTCGCAGCAGCGCCGCTTGATTCTCCTCGGCGAATAGTGGATGCAAAGTGGCGAGTTCGTAGAGCGTGGCGGCGAGCGAATAGATATCGGTGCGATGATCGACCATCGACGATTTGCCCGTCGCCTGTTCGGGACTCATGTAACGCAAGGTGCCAATGAGATCGCCAGTGCGCGTGAGTGTGGCCTGATGCTGACAGCGTGCCAGCCCGAAATCGGCGACCCACAGCTTGCCTGCCTCGTCGACCAGCAGATTGGAAGGCTTAATATCGCGATGCACGATTCCTTGCTCATGCGCCGCGTGCAAAGCTTCGGCGGCTTGCAGGCCCAGTCTGGCAATGGCGTTGTAGTAGTTAGCGGGACTATGCGCCGCTTTGAGCAGGTAGGAGTTTGGCTGGGCGATAGTCGTTGACTGCGAAGCCCGCAGCGCGATCAAAGAGCGATCGAGCGACTCCCCTTCGATGAACTGCATCGCGTAGTAGTGTACGCCTCGTTCGTCGCCAATCGCGAAGGCCGATACGATGTTGGGATGCTGCAACTGGGCGGCAGCTTGAGCTTCGTTTTTGAAGCGCGCGATTTGACGCGAATCGAGTACCGACGCGAAAGGAAGCACCTTCAGCGCGACACGCCGTCCCAGGGAAGTTTGCGTCGCTTCATAAACCACCCCCATCCCGCCGCGCCCGATTTCGCGACCAAGCACAAAATCGCCCAGTTGCTTGGAGTTCTCATCAGCAGTCGCTGTGGTTTTTGCTGCCGCGCGCGTCGCGTCTCCAAATCCGCCTGCCACATCGTGGAGTTGATTCAGGCTTTCCAAATAGAGCGCGAGGGGTTCCGCGAGGTCGGGATTGTTCGCCAGCATCCGTTCGGTGGATGTCGGCACACCCTGTTCCAACGCTCGTAAATAGACATCCAGCAGCGCCGTCAAGCGATCGCGCTGCGAAGCATCGAGCGAATCTAATAGCGACGAATCTTCGCTGACAGGCGAGAGGGATAGAGAATCGGCGTTCATTCGCTCCCCTCATAGGCTAGCTTGAACTTCTCAATCGCGCGCAACCACAGCATTCGCACAGCGCCTGGCTTACGGTCCATACGCTCCGCCACTTCTTCGAAGGACAGGCCTTGCAGATTGCGAAGCACGATCACATCGCGGTACTCGGGCTTGAGCTTCGCCAACATGTCGGCTATCTGCACTGCTCGTTCACGACCGGAGATCTGCGCGCTGGGAGTGGGACCTGGCGCCGCCAAAACGTGCGCCAAATTGAATGCCGAGCGATCGAGGGTGGAGGTCATCTGGTCGAGTGAAACTTCGCAGCGAACATCCCGCTTGCGCGCTTTCACGTGCGCCTCAATCACGTGATGCAAACAGTTGATGAGGATCTGCCGCAACCACGCCAGAAACTCACGTTCGGAGGCGCCTTGAAACATCTCGAAGTCGCGGTGTGCCGCCAACATCGCTTCTTGCACTACGTCTGACGGACTTAGGCGACGGTTCAAGCGTTGATCGAGCTGCGTGGTGGCGAGAATGGTGAGATAGTTGCGATAAACCTGCAGTAGTTTGCCGAGTGACTCTCCGTGACCATCCCGCGCTGCGGCCAGCAAGCGACCATTGTCGCTCGCGTTGGCGTCAGACGAAGTAATCGTGGAACTGCCCATTGATAACTCTCGGCGGAGATTGGGGTCGGTTTGCAGGGCGAAAGACCTAGATTCCATGATAAATGGTTTGTCCAAAGGTGCGAGCTTTTCGCCTGCATCCGGGCTCGATTTGAGCATGAGTGTAGCGATCACACCATTGTTGCGGATTGCTCTGCATAGGCAATCTCAGACGGACGCAAGAAACGACGAAAGCCCAGGCAATGCGGGAGATTGCCAGGGCGATATGGCGGTAGCTGAAGCGTTCGCTACAAGCGAACGTGGAACCTTCATGCCAAATCTTTCGTCGTTTGCGACTCCACTCTGTTCCGGCCCCGACCTGAAAAAGGCCAAAACCCGCAACCCGCTAGGGTAAGGAAGGTTTCGCCATCAGCGGCAAGCCTGTTGGTCGCTATTCACTAGGACGATTCGCCAGATGCCATGTCACACTACCCAGGCGGAAAAAGAAGAAATCTGCCAATTTGAAGATTTTGGACATGAAAGTACGAATTCACTGTGACACTTCGTCACGAATTTCGCCCTGGAAGTATATGCCTGGTTCGCCGCGTTTTACCCTCGTTATGTTTGGCGGATCACTGGCCTGCTCGGCCTCAGACCGTTTCGCACACATGCTCAATGTCGCGAAATGTGCTGGGGCCGAGCTTTTTTAGTATTCCAGTTGGATTGCAGATTCCCGAGCGCCAAGCCTTGTTAGAGCAAGACCTATCAAGTCCTGATGTTCATTGCAATTCAAAGTTATGGATATTCTCCCCACTATCGGCGACTTCCACTTGGAGCGTCGTCTGGGCGTTGTACTTCGGCGGAAGGAACTGCTGGCGTAGAGGACCACCTAAGGCATCGGTCTGTCCCGTATCTTTCAGGCCGGTAATTTCCACAGTCTTAGGGCCGGGAGTGACGTCCGCAGTGTACTCGCCCCTATCGATGGGCGCCACTTGCGGCAACCCCGCCGCATCTCGAAAGATGAGCTGACCCGATTCCACAAGTTGGTTTTGGTAGGTCACTTTCCCCGTGACCGTTTTTGTCACGGGGCCGCCGCCACAGCCAACAACGAA
Organism: Pirellulaceae bacterium; assembly: GCA_041752355.1. Lineage (GTDB taxonomy): Bacteria > Planctomycetota > Planctomycetia > Pirellulales > Pirellulaceae > JAEZGD01. Next base: position 3,157 of record JBGSHH010000195.1, read on the forward strand.
TGCGCAGGCAACCGCAACGATTAGTAATGAATGCCTTCGTGTCATGATATTTTTCCTTTTCGGTTTAGTGTCGCTCAAACGAATGGGGCGACGTGACGACTTAGCGTCAGGTCGCCCCGTAAGTGCTTTCGGATGAAAACAGCTGAAGCTATTTTCACTAGAACGAAATCGGTTCGCCCCCTTGCCGCGTTCCCATCGCTTGGAAGACTAAGCGGTCGATGCCGTCGTTCATGAATCGAGCGGAACCATCTCCCAGCCCAATGTGGGAACCGCCGGGATGCTGACTACGAGTGTACATCACGCCCGGATCGCCTGAGCCTTGTGTGCACGGAGCAAACTTATCGTTCACGCAACGAATGAGTTCGTCAGGAATCTTGCTATTGGGGCCTTCCAGCGTGCTGAAAAGGACACCCAAATGCTTGCCGCGATAGTAGCGTCCGCGCCAATCGCGTTCGCCGGAAGGATCTTTAACGGCGATGATCTCGCCCACCATAATCGTATTGGAAGTTCCATCGCGAATGCTACCGAAGTCCGTAGCCGTAAGATGCATGAACGTGCCATTGAGATTGGTGGCGGTGCCAGCGATGGATGTCGCGGCGCCCGCTGTTATCTTTTGCGACCCGGCGCACGCGGCATAGTTGCCACAGAAGCCGTCATTGTAGTCATGGGTGGCACCCCAATGGGACGTCAACTTGGGTGAGTTGGGATCGGAAGGACAAACCAGCATGGGAATCGCCAAACCGGCGGCGGGTACTTTGTCATTGTTCGACCATTCGGAAGCTGGCGTTGTCGCCATGAAAGGACGCAGTGCGTCGTAAAGATTCCCCTGCTCGATGTACGGCAAGAGTCCAATCATCCACGTTTGCTCGCGCGAACCGACACCTGGTCCATCGGTCTGGTAGGCGCTAGTTGCGCCAATCGGAAACGACCGATTGGAGTCGTGATAGTTATGCATCGCCAAACTCACCTGACGCAGGTTGTTTGTGCACTGCGTCCGACGCGCTGCTTCACGCGCGGCTTGTACCGCAGGCAATAACAATGCGACTAAGACACCAATGATCGCGATGACTACTAACAATTCGACCAACGTAAACCCCGTTGGTCGACGGCGAACTGCCGTGGACATGAGAGCCTCCTCACTGCCAAAAATAGAAAAAGGAAATATTGGCGCGTTCCAGACGCCAACGATTAGAATCCTAACGGTCGATATGCTACGGGCAACATGCGGGTTTCCGCTCGCCCAATAGTTGGCGGGAAACCGAAGCGTGGGGGTTAGTTAGGGCTAATCAATTTTGAGCATGCACGATCAAAGCGATAGACATAACGCGCGGTGCCCAATGCGCTCGTTAGCTAAAACTTCTGAGCGTTGCGCTGCATCGAGATGCCATGTCACGGACAAGAACGTCTTGAGCATGCACAGCCATGTGGAAAAGCAACGAATCCAATTCGGTGAGTACGGATGGATCAATCACGGGCACGACGCTCGCATCACAGTCGCAGATGAACTGCCCCAATTGGTAGAGTGCGGCGTTTCGCTCTTGGCTTGCATCCCGTTTCATCACGGTCAAGTAATGCGCGATGATCTCACCCGTCGTCGCCGTGCTGTGGCGAATGGCCTTCAAGCCCGCCAGTAATTCGTCGAAGTCCTTGGATGCGAGGAATTTTTCGGCCGTCCCGCGCGGCAATCGCAATACGCCGGGATGGCGGTCAAGGTACATCCCAGCCGTAAACATCAGTCGCGAAAGAATGTCTGGGTCCGACGAGGCTGCCAATACCGATTCATAAAAGGCGACGAACGTTTCGGGAGGATCATCGGGCCCGACGTTGCTTAATGCCTGAAAGATCTCGGGGCGATTCATGTTTTACCCTCCCAAAGGAGTCTGGCATTAGAACAAAGGCGACAACCACAGGCCACCCACGGACACGACGTGGCAATTTAGGAAATCCGCGAGACACGTGATTAACCTGTTCAGGTTGCATTCCGCCCGCCATATCGACATACTGCGCCCATACCAGCTTAGGGAGGTAGGTCCATGAATGCGTTTGAACTCAACCGGCGGCAGGCTCTAATTGCGGCGGGCATGGGAGCGATGTCGCTCTCGATGCCGGGCATGGTTTTGGGCAACGACAAATTGGATGCTGGCGGCAACGCGGTCGCCGCGGAGAAGTCGTGCATCTTCGTGTTGCTTTGTGGCGGTCCCAGCCATATCGACACTTGGGACATGAAGCCCGATGCGCCCGACACCATTCGCGGGCCGTACAAGCCGATCGCGACTAAAGTCCCAGGCATGCGCATCAATGAGATGCATACCGAGTTGGCGAAGATCACCGACCAATTCACGCTCATTAATTCGATGACGCATCCTGGCAACATCGCCAATCATTTCGACGCGATGCATAACCTGCTTAGTGGTCAATCGGCCAAACGCGTGCAAGAAGGCGTGACCGACGACCAGCCCTATCTAGGCTCCTTCGTGGCCAAGCATCGTCCGAGTAAGCGCAATCTCGTTTCCAACGCCTGGCTGATCAAGTGTGTCGGGGCGCCCGTGTTCTGCGCGCCGAATATCGGCATCGGTGGTTATCTGGGTTCCGCGCATGCGCCGGTGTTCGTGGGTTCGGAGAAGAATCATCCGGCGATGGACGATTTCAAGCCGCCGGAGATTTACGATCTTGGCGATCAAGATCGCGTCGCCGAGCGGCGCCAGTTGCTGGGCAGTCTGGAAAGCAAAGTACTCGCAAAGGACGCGCGCGGGGCGGATTGGTCCGACTTGCGCGAGAAAGCTTACGACGCCATGACCCGTTCCGAAGGACGCGACGCGTTTAAGCTCGATCGCGAGCCCGCGAAGATGCGCGATCGGTATGGACGCCATCCTTTGGGTCAGAATTTGTTGCTCGCGCGGCGAATGGTGGAAGCTGGCGTGCGCTTCGTTACCGTCAATGGTTGGACGGGCCAAGCGCCGCACGATACCGCCGGCCCACCTAGCAGCAGTTGGGATATGCACGGTGGGAACATGGGAATGGGCGATGCTTTTGGCGATGGCTCCTACGGCATGGGTTTTTGTTTGCCCCGGCTCGATCAGGCGCTCTCCGCGCTACTGATTGATCTGAAAGAGCGCGGCATGCTGAAGAACACGCTGGTGGTGGTGACCGGCGAGTTTGGTCGTACGCCCAACGTGCTCACGCAACTGCCGCCTGGCCGCCAACATTGGCCCAGTTGTTTTTCCTCGATCCTGGCCGGCGCCGGTATCGCCGGTGGCCAGGTGTACGGCAAGTCGGACAAACACGGCGCGTATGTCAGCAGTAATCCCGTCCGCCCCGAGGAATTGGCGGCGACGATTTATCACGCTCTCGATATTCCGCTCAACGCGCCGCAAAACAACACAGGCATTTCACTCCCCATCACGACGGGAAAACCGGTGCTGGAATTGTTCGGTTAGCGCCTGTATGACGGATGTCGTCTGGTGCTAACTTCATACGAATCACCCCCCAGCGCGTAACTTCTGCGCCGCTCTCGCCATCCGTAGGTAGCCGAACGACCGACGGATATTGTCTGGTCGCAAAGCGACAACTAGAGTGGCAGAAGGATCATCCGATGAATGCCGAGCCTCCGAAGCGTCCTACATGAACCGAGAAAGACCTGCCGCATGAGTTTTCGCAACTCAATTGAAAAGACCAGAGTGTTCCTGTTGTGCGCGATCGTGTTGGGGTCGCCTTCGTTGTTG
>JBGSHH010000196.1:0-3673 GCA_041752355.1 Pirellulaceae bacterium
TGAAGATGGCCGCATCGATCCGTTTGGATTCTTGCTCGGTCAACCGCGTGGCGAATTCGATCTGCCGAATGTCCTGCACCGGGATCGCCAACTGGCCATACGGCGTATCGACGATGAGTTCATCGATTTGCAGCACCAACCGCAATTGCCCGCTCTCGGCGAATTCGATTTGGACGGTGCGCGCCTCCTCACTGGCCGGCGCCCGCCGACGGGGCGTCTCCTGAGCCCCTACAGGCGACACACACCAACAGCACGCCAGACAAAGCAGCAACTTACGCCACATACGACCACTCCCTCAGGAAGCCGCTCGAAAGACAACACGCGTCTCAGTTAGACGTTGCCCCGCTGGTTTTAGTTTCCCATGCCGCCCCCGCATTTCGCAAGCATTCCAGTAGCGTGGATCTTTAGCACTCCAAATGCCTGCTTGTAGCCGGGAAGTCACGCGTTCGTCAACGCGAAGGCACCGCCTGATTCCTTGCCAACCGATACCAACCCACCAACAACGGCACGTACAAACACGCTCCCAACAGATGCGCCGGCACGCCGATGGCCCAAGAAATCACAAAGAAATCGACCTGCGCAAGGTAGAAGCCCCAGACCCACACAATCCACAGCAAACTGCCCGGAATCGCTAGCAGCAACGTCCGATTCAACGCGCGGTAGAGAACTTCGTTCCACGCCTGCGGGTCGGTATGTCGCGCAGCGAGGTTACGCACGATCGCGGCGATCCCTTCCAAAAACGGCAATGCCAGAAACCAGATCAGCAGGCTGCCGCCGATGAAGGCAAGTGTGTTGATCACCCGCATCACCAAGGCGAAACCTGCCGGCATGTCTTCTGTCGCTATGGCATCGAAGGCGCAATAGTTCCAGAGCGCGCCGACCAATAGCACCAAAAACGCCATGCGAAATCGCCACAACGCTTGCTCCCGCGCTGGCCAGGAGACGGCACGATCATAAGTCGTGGGTGATTGATAGGGATTGAGGTGCATCCAGTGGTGTCCTTGCAAATTGTCCTATTCCCACCTATTGGGCGAGGTCTGCGGAACTATACTATCATGACGCGCCATTCATCGGTACCTGAGCCCTCTACTCTCTATGTCCATCCGCCCGGTCCGCAAACAATTCCTGTGGGTTTGGTTTCTGTGGTTGGCGACCTTTTATGCCACCTGGCTGTACCTCGTGTTTGGCAGCGGGCGCTGGCACGATGTCGTCACGCACTGGCCGATCGCGCTCGCGATGGCGCTGGGGAGTTACGTCGCTGGTTCGACCCCGATGGGTGGTGGTACGGTTGGCTTTCCGATTCTCGTGTTGCTGTTTGAGCTGCCGGCGACGCTTGGTCGCGACTTTAGCTTCGCCGTGCAATCGATTGGTATGACCAGCGCGAGCGTTTTCATTCTCGCGCGGCGCACGCCACTGGCGACTGCCATGCTGCAAGGGACGATGCTCGGCGCGCTGTTGTTCACGCCGCTGGGCATTCTGTTTTTAGCGCCGCACATTCCCGAACTCTGGATCAAGCTGGTCTTCGCGATTGTCTGGGCGAGCTTTGGGGTGCTGCACTTGTATCGCATCGGCGAGATCGCAGGCCATGTCGGCATGACGGAATTTGACGAACGCTGGGACTTCAAAGTTGGCTTCGTCGTCGGTGCGCTGGCGGGTTCCACCGTCGCGGCGGTGACCGGTGTCGGCATCGATATGGTGTTGTATGCCGCGCTGGTGTTGCTCTGTCGCGCCGATCTAAAAATCGCCATTCCGACCTCGGTCGTCATCATGGCGTTTACTTCGGTGCTGGGCATTGTCGTCAAGCAATGTACGACCGGTCTCTCGCCGGGCGTTTATGAAAATTGGTTGGCGGCGGCTCCGGTGGTGGCGCTCGGCGCGCCGCTGGGAGCGTTCGTCGTCGACTTGATCGGTCGCAAACCGACGCTGCTATTCGTATCGGTGCTCTGTGTGGGACAATACATTTGGACCTGCTACACCGAACGCTACACGCTGGGACTGCTCGGCATGGTCGCCTGTCTGGCGGCGGTCGTGGCTTGTTTGCTCGTGTTCGAGCGACTGCGCGCCTGGGGCGCGAAATTGGTCGGCGAGCGCCAACGCCATTTGGCCTCCGTGGCCACGACTGGTATTCCTGGGGGGTGATGGCGCAGGCCACGGCGGCAAGTAAATTAGAGTCTTTCCCGCCGTGCTCACCTGCCACACCTCTCTCGCCAGGAGCCAAACATCATGCTGCCCACCATCGCGCATCGACGTACTTTTCTCAAACTCACTGGCGGGACATTGGCGCTTGCAGCCTGGCCAGCGGGACGCGTTTTTGGCGAGGACGTTAAGCAGCTCAAGCGGTTGAAAGTCTACGAGCAACATCCTTACAACGCCGAGCCAGAAATTCAAAACCTGCTGGGCAAGTACATTACGCCGCTCGAGTCGTTCTATGTTCGCAGCCACGGCAAGGAAGATCCCAAGCTGGATGCCGAGACCTTCCGCCTGGAAGTGAGCGGCCTGGTCGAACGCCCGTTGACCCTCTCGCTGCCGCAACTCAAGGAGAAATTCAAAGCAGTCACCACCGCCGCCACGCTCACTTGCGCAGGCAATCGTCGCGCGGAATTTGCAGCGGTCAAAGCGGCCAGCGGTGTGCAATGGGAAGGCGGCGCGATCGGCAACGCCGTATGGCAAGGCATCACGTTGGCCGAAGTCCTCACCGCGGCGGGAATCAAGCCGGCAGCGAAGCATGTCTGGTTTGAGGCGCTCGATGCCGTGGAACACGATGGCCAGACCGCGCCCTTTGGCGGTTCGATTCCTCTGGCCCGCGCGATGAACACGGCGAAGGATGCGCCGCCGGTGATGCTCGCCTATGGCATGAACGACGCGCCGCTGCGACCAGAACATGGCTTTCCGCTACGCAGCCTGGTGCCAGGTTTCATCGGCGCACGAAGCGTGAAGTGGCTCGGCAAGGTCATCGTCAGCGATCGCCCTTCGACGAATTACTTTCTCGATGGCACTTATAAGCTCGTACAGACCAGCAGCCAGGAAGAAATCGCCCAAGCGTCGCCGATTCAAGAGAACGTCATCAACAGCGCGATCTGTCGCGCCGAACCCATCGATGGTGGCGGCGTGCGCATCGCAGGCTATGCGATTCCTTCGGGACAACCAGGCGCGAAGATCGCCAAGGTCGAAGTCTCCACCGACGGCGGCAAAGCCTGGCAGCCTGCTAAATTCGACGCCGCCCAGAACACCATCGCCTATGGCTGGGTGCTTTGGTCGCTCGATGCCAAACTGCCTGCTGGCGATCACACGTTGCTCGTACGCGCCACCGACACCGCCGGTCAAACGCAGCCGCAGACTCCCAAATGGAACGCCAAAGGCTATCTCTTCAACGGCTGGTATCAAGTGCCGTACAAGAGCTAAGTTGGTGCTCATCACGCTCCGCGCGATGTCATTTGACTACCCAACTCACGGCTACGCACCCAACTTTGCCGAAGGGGGATCGAGCGACCAGCGAGTAACTCTCCCTAGGCAACAGCCAGCTACATCACGCGGAGCGTGATGAGTACTATCCGACCCCCGAGCATCACGCGGAGCGTGATGAGTACTATCTGACTAGCGGCGCAGCAACTTATCGTAAGCGCTACTGTCCTGGTTGCGATACAACATCTCCAACTTGGTATCGATCACCTTG
>JBGSHH010000197.1:0-19870 GCA_041752355.1 Pirellulaceae bacterium
CGGTGCCAGGTGACTTGTGGTTTGCCGCCCCCCGCTTTGCCTTTAAGGAACTCGGCGGCGTAGCGTTGCGGCTCTTTCACCTCGGGCACGCGGAAATTATCCCCCTTTTGTAGGACGGGACGAGGGTCGGGCAATTCACCGAACTCCTGCTTGTTGGTCGCGATGTTGCAAGGAATCCAGTGACCTTGCTCTTCATCGTCGACCATATAGAACTCAGGATAGCAATGCCCCTGCACCCAAACCGTGCGGGCGGGAATCTTGCTGGCGCGACAGAGCGCGATAAACAGCGACGTCATATCTTCACAGTCGCCGGTTTTATCCTTGAGCGCCGCAAGCGCGCCTTTGAGCGGTCCATTTTCGTACTTAACGTTGTCTTGAATCCACTTGTAGTACGCCAGGATCTTGTCCCAATCGCTCAGGTCCGACTTGCCATCGAGAATCTCGCGAGCGAGCGCCTTGATCTTTTCGTCCTTGGATTCGATCAGAGGGCTGGTGTTGAGATATGCATTGAGGCTGCTATGTACTTTCGTGGGCCGCTTCAGGATCGAGGTGTCTGCCGGCGGCAGCGAAGGCTTGCGGAAGACTTCAAACGTGAGGAGCGCCGTGGCAGTATCGCCAGCCGGTAGTTGCGGAATGGAGATCAGCATTTGCTTCACGCCATTGTCGAGCACGCGATATTTGATATCGCGCACATGCGTCGAAAGCTCCTCGTTAACGATCTGGACTTCTTGCTCGGGCCAATCGGTCGGCACGGGAATGGTTGCATACAAGCCGCCACATGGCCCACCGATCGCGCGCACGACCATACCGACTTTCCAGCGCTGCTTCACCCCTTCGCCAAGTTGGCAACCTTTGCCATTGTCTTCTTCTTTGACAGGCGGAGCGGCACAGACGAACGAATACGGAAATTGCGCGACAAGACAGGAAGCGCCCAGTGCGGCGACAAAGTGACGACGAGGGACAGTCACGGTAGCGATACCTCCGCTTGTGAGGAACAAAACGGCATCCGTGCGGAGCGAACTGATTGTGCGTTTTATTATACCAGCGATTGTGGTGGGGCTGACATTTTTGTCGGCCTTAACTGGGTCAGACAGAGTTGCCTGCCCCGCCAATAAAGGCACACCACGTGCCGCATAACGAAAAAACGCCTGCTGCGAGCCGCCGCGTCAGGATTTCGCGACAGACTCCCAGCAGGCGTTTCGGCCAACAAGCACGTTTGAGCCGGGAAACTCAAGACGCGGATGACGACGAATTTAGCCTTGAGGAGCGGGGAGAATTTGTTCCACCGGTCCAGGATATATCGTCGAAGGCGGGGTAGCGAGCGTGCCGCTCGAATACGTTCGCACGGTACCATCGGCACACGTGTCGCACGAATCGCCACGGTTCCACCAGGACGAGCACGTACGGCAGCCGCTGGCAGATGTGACCAAGAGCGCCACAACAGTCAAAATCATTAGCCTCTTCATGGCTTGCTTCTCCGGAAGCTCAGGAACAACAAACACGGCGCATGGCAGTGAGTCGTGCAACTCTACATCACTGTTGATGAAGTGCAACCAACCGCGCCGACATTTTTCAACATCGCTGTGGCGTTCTCGCAACATGCACGCAAAGTGTGTGGTAGATTACTCCGTGCGGTAGTCTGCGGACTATCGTCTGGAACTAACGCCAGTAGCGATTGGGAGCATCGTTCGCCTTGTTGGTAGCGTACCGTATGTCCGTGTTCTATCACTCCACTTGTCGAAGCCTATGGTTGTTGGCCTCGCTCTTGTTATGCGCGCTGTGCCACGTCAGCATTGCGCACGCAGGTGACGGAACGATATCGTCTGCGAGTGAAAAAAGGGTTGGCGATCAAATTTGGATTGTCAGCACCCGCCATTTGGATTGCAGTGCGGCGCGGATCGATGCGCTACCTAACTACAGCGTGCAGTATTTTGCGCAGTGCGATTGGCATGAGAGCGACGCGCGACAACTGCTCGACAATGTCGGCTTCGCAGGCACGACCGTTTTTTACGTACATGGCAATCGCTATGAGCAGCACGATGCGATTTACAGTGGCTGGCAAGTCTATCAAGCTCTTGCGCGTCAACGCGCTGCCGGTCAACCGTTGCGGCTTGTGATCTGGTCGTGGCCCAGCGAGAAAGCGGCGCAACGCCCCATTCGCGACGCCCGTGAGAAAGCGAGTCGCACCGCCGCGGAAGGCTATTTTCTAGCTCGTTTTTGGCAGGAATGGCCTAGCGACGTTCCAACCGGAATCATCGGCTACAGCTTTGGCGCGCGAGTGACGCTCGGTGGACTTCATTTGCTGAGCGGTGGCCAACTGGAGGGCTACGCATTGCAGAGTCAGCCCACCATGTCGCATCAACTCCGCGTTGCCCTGCTCGCTGGCGGTGCGGAATACGACGGCCTGCTACCTGGCGGCATGTTCGGCCACGCCCTCAACAGTTCGGAACGGTTGTTGAATCTTTACAACCCCTGCGATCCGGCCCTCAAACATTATCGCGTGATTGATAAGTTTGTCCGTCCGGAAGCGATTGGTTGTGTTGGCGTCGGGGGCGAAAACTCGCTTACCAATGGCGGAGCAAACATCACGCAGCGCAATGTCAGCGGCATCATCGGCCGCTCGCATGATGAGGAACGCTACTTCCACTCCGACAGCATCATGCGCGACGTCCGCGAATTCTTCTTGGAAACACACTAACCCGATGGGCGAGCGAGACGAATGGGTTTTCTAGCTGACGCTGCGGATTAGTGCGAATCGCCGCGCTCATGCTTCGGGTTAGTGTTGACGGCGCGGCGAATGGCGCGGGTGATGAGCAGATAGTGACTGCCGCGATATTCGGTAATCGTGCCGCTCACCAGCCAAAGGCGATCGCTGGGTGATTCCGTGAGCACGCGCGTCACACGTTCCAGCGCGAGATTCTCCAGTACGCGCAGCGGTTCCCCCTCAGGCGGATAGAAGATCGCTCGATCGCCAGATAGCTCCAATCGACCTTCAATTTCGACCACTTCGCCTTCTTGCCAATGATGTGGCTTCGCTGGCAGTTGGGTGGCGACCTTCTCAGCGGTCGTTCCCCAGGTCGGTAGCACCAACAGCGCGCCTACCGCCAGTAGTTTTCCGATCATTCGCGCGTTCATATTTGCAGTCCTCCGCCGTAACTCTAGGTTGCGGAACGAACTTTCAAGGCCAGAGCGCAAAGGAGGACCTTGGTGGGTGCATACCAGGAGAGATCCTGGGAAACAGAGATAATGCAGGTGAGTATTCGCCACCATGATGCTAATTCACCACAGCTTCCCTTGCCCCCAATGATGCCGGGCAGCAGCGCAAGTTGCCATTTTGTCGCAACTTAGCTTCCAAGTGATTACCCTGAACCACAGGCGGCGCGGCGTTTGCCTGGGGGGTAGTCTCATGCGAAGTCTTTGGAACGATGCTATCGATCGATTCGCCACGCGTGGCTTTTGGCTGGGTGCGATTGTGTGGATTTCATACGTCGCGCCGATTATGCCATCGGAGTTGCCGGCCAGCGAGGCAATCACTGTTTGGCTCGTCAGCGGGCGCGACTTTACCGGCGAACTCGACGCGACATCGAACGAGCAAAAGCTCGTGCTGCGTTCGGGCACAAACGGGGTGAGTATACGTCGCGCGATCGATTGGGAGCGTGTCGTCAAAGCCACGCAAGCTGAAAAGCCGCTTGCCATCGACGACCTGAAAACGTTGGCGGCGGAAGCTGTCGCTGCTCCGCCCGTCGCACCAATGCCAGTCGCTAAACCTAAGCAACCACGTTCTGAATATCGCGGCGTGTTTGCCGAACCAGTAGCGGACGACAAAGCAGACCAAGCATCGCCTGCCGCGGAACCAATCCGCATGTTGGCCGCCGATGTTTTCGTGGCGAATTGGGATCGCGATGTGGAAGTCGATGGTCTGGTAGTGCAGCTCTATCCGCTGGATCGCGATCGTCAGATTACGGCCGTTAGCGGCACGTTGGAAGTGGAACTCTACGCACCCGAGGTGCGGCGTTTCATTGACGCGCCTCGTTCCCTGGGCATCACGCTGGAAAAAATCGGGCATTGGACGCAGGCGGTGTATCCCAGTGACATAACTGATCGCAACTACGCGTTTGAACTGCCGTTTCAAGCGGTGCATCCGCAATTCAACGAGCGCACGCTTCCGTATGGTTTAGTCCATGTGAAACTCAGCGTCCCCGGCGAAGGCGTATTTGAGACGACGCAAGACTATGTCCGCATTCGCCCTTGGTCGCCCATCCGCGATGACCTATGGCGCAGTACGGGGCGACGATTTTTGCCTACCGAACAAACCGGTCGCGGGGTGGGGACAGCAACCATCCCGCCACCCTAGGTGGCAAAGATTCTCGGCCTGTAACGCATCTTCAGGCGATGGCGTGGCCTGTCTCACGAGTTAGAACAGCGCGGGCAAGCCCATGGCGCGCCGCCAAAACGACAGATGACCGATGTGTGTTGCTTCGTGCGTGGTGATCAAGTGCGTCAGCAAGTTGCCGAGTGTCGGTAGCGACTTTAACGCTTCGATGTTCGATGGATTGGGACGCGAGAAAACTTCGACCGGCGTCGCGACAATCACCTCAGCGGCCCGCTGATGCGTGAGCGGTAGGGTTGAAAGCAGTGCACTTTTCGTGGGATACGCGACGCGATCCGTCAAAGGCTGGCTGCCAGGACCGAAGAGTTTCAGCCAGTTCTCAGGTATCCCGCTCGCCTGTCCAAGCAACTTTGGCACGTAGTCGCTCGCCATTGCCAAATGCCCCAAGATCCAGGCGGGATGATTGAGGCCCGGGAGCGGTTGATGCGCAAATTGCGACTCATCAATATCGGCCGCCAACGCCTGCAGGTAGCCAAGTTGAAACGCGTACTGCGCGAGAGCGTATTCAAACATCTGCATTATCCCATGACAGGTTGGAAGCCGAGCGTCCGACGCGTGATGCTCAACTGTCCGCTGTGCATGCCTTCGTGCCAGATCGCCGTTTCAAAAACTGAACCAATATCGGACAGAAAGGCAGGCGTCCCCTTGGGCAATGATTGGGACATGTCGGCATCGCTGAAGCCATCCAAGACGGCCAGCAACGTCGCGCGGCGCTCGCGCATAATTGCCAGGATTTCTTCCGGCGGAGGATAGTCGGCGGGATTATTCGTGGGATGCGAACCCATCCCAAACAGCGGTTGCAGGGGGGCCAAATCAATCGCTTTGTCGGGCGCGATCAATGACAGAAAGAAGTTATCGACTGTGGCCATGTGCCCAGCGAACCAAAGTGCATGATTGCACTCCGAATGAACTTGTCTCGTCCAATCTTCTGGCGTCTTAAAATCAGACAACATGGCTTCGCTCAGTTGACGGGCGCTGACGAGTTGTCGATGAAAACGCTCAATTTGACTCATCGCAGACTCCAGTAGAAGAGGGTAATAGGCAGTTGCATGATAGCGACATGAACAGTGGTCGAATCACTCACGCCCTTGCAACATCGCCAAGACTAATGAAAGCTCATCGGGTGCGATGCCGTTGCTGAATAGCTTATCTCGCCAGCGTTGATTGAATTGCTGCACCATCGGCATCAACGAATGAAACTTCGCCCGCATCTCGCTGGGCAGCATATAGCCTGTCGAAGTGAGTTCGATCAAATGCGTTTGAGCCGCCACGTCAATCAGTTCATCCGGTTGGTCGACAAATAATGCCAACGGGGCCTGCAATTGCTCGCGCGTTTGCGGACCACTTAAGAGCTGCATCGCCAACCACCATTGCTCGATGGTGAGACGACTCTCCGGTTGCGCTGCCAGGAACTGGGTCCAGATGCCGCGCACAGCGTCGCGCATTACCGCGAGTTGCGACATCCAAGACAGCAGCGAGGGCATGCTCGTCGTCATGCGGTCACCTCCCGCACGCGGGCGAGCATTTTACGAAACAGGGCGCGATCTTCGTCGGAGTAATCGGCAAAGAACTCGCGCTCAATGCGGCACTGAACTTCATTCACCACGTCGCTCAGTCCGGCTAACGCATTTCGACCGGTGTCAGTCAAATAGATTCGCAAGGCGCGTCGATCTTCGGGATCGGGGCGACGCTCGATGAGTTTGACTTTTTCTGTCCGGTCGAGCAAACCGGTGAGCGAACTAGCGTCGAGACAAACTTGCTCCGCCAAGTCGCGCGGCTTTTGTCCATCATTGTTTTGGAGACAACTCAACAGAAATAGTTGCGGGGGCGTGATCTCGTGACCCGCCAAGGCCTCAGCGTATATCTTGCTGATCCGCCGCATGGCGACGCCCAGACTAAAACAGAGCATTTCTTCGCGTTTGAGCATGAGCAGATGAGCAGCAGCGGGCTGAAAATAGTTTGCTAACGAATAATCTGTATGCTATGGAATCGGGGCTAATAGTCAAGATGATTTTCGCCCGCGTCGCTAACTCGCAATCTTGACAAGAGTTAGACGAACTCCCGCAGGCAGATTTAAGCCTTGGACAGCCGCTCCAACACGCCCGTTTGACGACGGGCCTTTCCCCGCGTAAAACTCTTACAAGCAAATGCCGCTGAAGTTTGTAATCGAGGGGTCCCTTGCGAGGGGGATACGTGAAACGGGTCAGGCCTTAATCGGAGCAGCCCTAAGCGAACTCTTCTTGTGCGAGGGACCTCTCGATCGCAAATCAGCGGCACGAGATCTTTAGCCACCCTCCTCTTCCTCCTGCCTGAGGGTTTTCTGGCATGGCAATCAAAACGCCGGAAACAAATAGTTCGCGCGACCATGGCTACCAGGTCGTGGCGCGCAAGTACCGCCCTCTGGACTTCACGAAGTTGGTGGGGCAAGCCCATATTGCTCAAGGGCTTTCCACGGCTATTACCACGCAGCGCGTCGGCCATGCCTATCTGTTCACGGGCGCACGCGGAACAGGCAAGACCAGCACCGCGCGGATCTTTGCCAAAGCGCTCAACTGCGTGCATGGCCCGACCCCTTCGCCTTGCGGTCAGTGCGATGTCTGTCAAGGTGTGACGGCTGGTGACGATTTAGATGTGATCGAAATCGACGCCGCTAGTAATCGCGGTATCGATGAGATTCGCCAACTCCGCGCCAATGCCGGCAAGACCCCCAGTCGAGCGCGCTACAAGATTTATATTATCGATGAAGTCCATATGCTTACTAAAGAAGCCTTCAACGCTTTGCTGAAGACTTTAGAGGAACCGCCGGAGCATGTGAAGTTCATGCTTTGCACCACCGATCCGGAGAAAATCCCGATCACGGTGCTGTCGCGCTGTCAACGGTTCGATTTTGCGCCAGTAGCTACGGAGGAAATCAAGCAGCGTTTGCGCGAGATATGCGAAGCAGAAGGCATGATGGCCGAGGCGGACGCCTTGCAGATGGTGGCGCGTCGCGCGGCTGGTTCGATGCGCGATAGCCAATCGTTGCTGGAGCAATTGCTGAGCGTCTGCCAAGGCCAAATCACCGTTGCCGATGTCAACCGAATGCTCGGCACGGCGCAAAGCGGACGCTTGGGCGAACTCGCGGCAGCGCTAGCGGCGCGCGATGTTCAACAATGCTTGCTCTGCGTCGATTACGCATTGCGGGAGCGCGCGGATGTCGGGCAACTCGCCGAACAGTTACTGGAATACTTGCGTGACATTCTGGCCGCTTCGCTGGGTGCTTCGCGCGATATTCTGCTGGCCACGTCGCCCGATGTGTATGACCACCTGGTACGCTCTGGTAAGCAACTCGGTTGCGAAACCTTGTTGGCCATGCTACAGATTTTGGACCACGCGCTGGTGCGAATGCGGCAAAGCATGCATCCGCGCGTCTTACTGGAAATCGCCATTATTCGGATGTGCCAATTAGAGGCGCTCGATGAGTTGTCTCAGGTTCTGGGGCAGTTGCAATCGGGTGTGATCGCGGCCGCTTCTGCACCGACGGCAGCGCGACCGGGCATCGCGCCGCCGACTACCACGCCCATGCCGATCGCTCGTCCGGCGACCATGCCGAATATCGCCTCGCCACCTGCGTCAGCAGGAAATTCTTCGCTCCAAAAAAAAACGGACCACGGAGCCCCTGAGCCCGATTCTCCTCCCTACAGGGCGTCTGATGAGGTCGTACTGACGGCTCAAAATGCTAGTGAAATTTGGCGGCAAGTCGTTGAATCGCTTGGAGATATGACCGGCGACATGGCCGCTAAGGCAAGCCGAATAGCAATTTCTGGGCCAAATCGTCTGGTAGTTACTGTTCCGGCGGCGTATATTAAAGAGTATTGTGAACGGCCAACAAGTCGCAACCGTTTGGAACAACAGTTGCTCACAGTTACCGGCCAGACAATTCGGGTCGATTTTGAGGCGATGGCGGAGGCTGCGAAGCCTTTAACCGTCGCCCCAGCCACAGTGAACAAGCGTCAATTGATGAAAGATCGCGAACGCAACTCGCTGGTCCAGCAAGCCATGGAAGTCTTCGAGGCGGAAATGGTGGAAGTCGTGGAACCGCGACGCTCGTCGTAGTGATTTAAAAGGGTGTTTTGACAGTGTTCAAGAATCTCGCCAACCTGGCCAACATCATGAAGCAAGCCCAGCAGATGGGCTCCAAGATGCAAGCGCTCAATGATCGCCTCAAGAGCGAACGCGCCACCGGTTCCGCTGGTGGCGAAATGGTCAAGATTGACGTCAACGGGCTGGGCGAAGTACTACGCGTGACGATTGACCCAGCTTTGGTTGCCCGTGGCGAAACGGAAATGGTCGAAGATTTAACCGCTGCCGCGATGAATCAAGCACAGCTCAAAGCCAAGCAGTTGCACGCCGAAGCCATGAAAACACTGGCCGAAGGAATGGACGTGCCGGGACTCGGCGACGCCTTGTCGCAGTTTACTGGGCAATAAATCACAGGCAGAAAATGAACTCTCAGTCAGGCATTGCTTCATGACGCAGGTTTCGGATTCTGTCGCACGCATCATCAACGAGTTTGCCAAGCTGCCAGGTATTGGTCGAAAATCGGCAGAGCGACTCGCTTATCACATTTTGCGCGTTCACAAAACGGAAGCGCTGGGACTTGCTGACGCCATCCGCGATGTGCGGGAGAATGTCCATTACTGCAAGACCTGTTACAACCTGGCCGAAGGCGAGACCTGCACCATTTGTCGTGATCCTAAGCGCGATCATACCCTGCTCTGCATCGTCGAGCAGCCGCGCGACTTGATGGCCTTGGAACAGTCCGGTGTGTTTCGCGGCGTGTATCACGTGCTGCTGGGTCGGATCGCGCCGCTGGAAGGAATCGGACCGGAGCATCTCACCGTTGAGGCACTCATCGATCGAGTACGCAACGGTGAATTCCGTGAAATCATCATGGCGACCAACCCCACTGTGGAAGGTGATGGCACGTCGCTTTATATCAGCAATCAATTGGCGGACACCCAAGTGGCGATCACACGGCTCGCTCGGGGTATCACCACCGGTAGCATATTGGAATACACGAACAAAGAGATATTAGCGGACGCCTTATCGGGGCGGCAGAAGTTATAGAATTTCCCTGGCTATTAAGCCAAGGTTTAGGTACTGTCCCCTTCGCCCCACGTGGTGTTTTGCAAGGTAAGTTTGCGGTAGTTGTGGATCGCGACGATTGTGTCGTAACCCCTTTTAACCTCGGCAACATTGAGTCGCCATGAGACTTTCGCTCGGCCTTGAAGCTCGTCAACTGCAAAAGCAGGTGCTCGCGCCGCGGATGATCCAATCGATGGAGATTCTGCAGTTGCCGCTCATGGCCTTGCAGGAACGGATCGAGCAAGAACTCGTGGAGAATCCCACGCTTGAAGCGATCGATAATGACAATGCCTATCCTGAGGAGAACTTCGAGCCACCGGATGAGGTCGAACCCAAGCGAGATCTCGAACAGCGCGAACTTGTCGTCGACGACAAGCACCACAATGCCGACGATTTCGAACGCTTGGTCAACATGGGCCAGGACATGCCGGAGGCCTACGAAGATTCGATTCGTAAGTCGGCTGCGCGGATGGAAGAAGAATCCGATCGCAAGCACGACGCGATGGCGAATATCGTCTCGCGCCCCGAATCATTGCACGATCATCTCACGCATCAGCTCGGTGAATTGGAACTCGCACCCGATTTAATGGCGATGTGCGAGCGGATCATTTCCTGCCTCGATCCCAAAGACGGCGGTTACCTCCGAGTTTCGCTGGAAGATTTGCTGCCTGCCGATGCACCGCCGGAAATGCTGGAACTGGCCCAGCGCGCCTTGGTAATTGTGCAGAACCTCGATCCGGTCGGTGTCGCCGCCCGCGACTTGCGCGAGTGTCTGTTGGTGCAAC
Organism: Pirellulaceae bacterium; assembly: GCA_041752355.1. GTDB lineage: Bacteria > Planctomycetota > Planctomycetia > Pirellulales > Pirellulaceae > JAEZGD01. The sequence goes on from JBGSHH010000197.1 coordinate 10,303, forward strand.
TCACCCCCGACATGCCTTACTTTGACGAACTCAAGGCGATCATCGGCGGCCACTTGGAGAACCTGCGCGACAATCGTTTGCCGCAAATCGAGAAAGCAACCGGTATCTCGATCAATCGCATCAAAGACGCTTGGGAGCAACTGCGTAAACTTAATCCCAAGCCTGCTGCAGGCTTCGCCGAAACCATCGTTCAAGCGGTGACCCCCGACGTGATGCTCGAACGCGACGACGAAGGCATTTACAAAGTCAGCTTGCCTGACACTAAAATGCCGACGCTGCATATCAGCGAATACTATCGGCAGCGTCTTTCCAGCGGCACCGCCACGCCGGAAGAAAAGGAATTCATCAAGCGCAAGATCAATGCGGCACAATGGCTGATCGAATCGATCGAGCAACGTCGCAGTACGCTCACTAAAGTTTCGCAAGCGATTGTCGATCATCAGAAGAGATTTCTCGATGAAGGCCCAGAGTTCATCGAACCGCTGAAGATGCAGCAAATTGCCGACAAAGTGCACGTCCACGTCACCACCGTTAGTCGGGCGGTCGACGACAAATGGATTCAAACGCCACGAGGGTTATTTCCACTCAAGAGATTCTTTGTCGGTGGCACGCGCAGCGAAGATGGCGACGATGTCGCTTGGGATATCATTCGCATCAAACTGCAAGAATTGATCGACAAGGAAGACAAGAAAAAGCCCTATAGTGACGACGAGTTAGTGGAAAAACTGCGTGAGCAAGGGCTGACCGTCGCGCGTCGCACCATCACCAAATACCGCGACAAAATGAGCATTCCCAGCAGCCGCCAGCGCCGCGATTGGGCTGGAAAGAAGTAGCCGATTGCTTCTGGGGGGGCGTTCTGTGGGAGGCGAACCCTCCCTGGGTCCTATCACTCTCGTTGCCAAGATTCTCATTCGGCAATTGAGCATCACCGCGCCGCCGTTTACACTGAGGGTTTGCCCGCCCGCCTTGCTCCCGATCTGGAGAGTACCTGTGCTTCGTTTGCTTCGTTCTTTTTTTCTCTGCCTGCTCAGCGCGGCCAGTTTGGTTGCGCTAACTCCTACCGCTTTCGGTGAAATTAGAGCGGTGGAACTCAAGGATGGTGATCGCATTGCAACCATCGGCGGCGCGTTTGTCGAGCGCGATCAGATGTATGGCTATCTTGAAACGCTGCTGACGATTGCCAACCCTGATAAGAACCTTACATTTCGCAATCTCGGTTGGAGCGGCGACACGGTCGAAGGTCACGCCCGTGCGGTCTTTGGAGGGCCGCAGGATGGCTTTCAACGCTTGTTGAAAGACTTGAAAGACGCCAAGCCCACGCTGATCCTCGTTTGCTACGGTGCCAACGAAGCCCATGCAGGCGAGGCCGGCTTAGCTGCCTTTGAAGCAAATTATCAGCGACTCCTGGATGAAATCGCTAAGGCGACCGACGCTCGCCTGGCCTTGGTCACTCCACATCGGCATGAGTTCGTCGACAAACGTTTGCCCGATCCCAATCTCTACAACAACAAGTTGCCCATCTATGTCGGCGCAATCAAAAAGCTTGCCGACCAACGCTTTAGCGCGCTCGTCGATCTCTCCGATTTGATCCCTAGTAGTTCCTCGCCAAACAAGCCATCGGTCAATCGCCTGACCGACAACGGCGTGCATTTCAGCGACCAAGGCTATTGGAAGATCGCCCCCCAAATCGCCGAGCGGATGGGGGTGCGACTAGCCGCGATCGATGTGGTGATCGACATGGAAACGAAATCGCAGCAAGCTACAGGCGCGAAAGTAAGCGAACTTACCATTGCCGACGACAAAATCACCTTCCGAGCACTTGCCGATCATCTGCCGCTGCCTCCTTCGCCACGACCAGACGCTTCCTTTCCCGCTGCCGGCGTGTTGCGGATTACCGTCAAGGGACTCGCCAAGGATAGGTCGTGGAAGGTGCTGTGCGATGGTCAGCCAGTGACGCTCACTGGCGATAGCGCGCTGGAACATGGGGCACTCATCTTGGAAACGGCCGAGTCGGCGCAAACCGAGAAGCTGCGCGAAACGATCAACTATAAAGACGAGCTTTGGTTTCATCGTCATCGTCCTCAAAACGAAACCTATCTCTTTCTATTTCGCAAGCATGAACAGGGCAACAATGCCATTGAGATTCCGCAGTTCGATCCGCTGATTGCCGCTGAAGAAGCCAAGATCGCCGAACTCAAGAAGCCCCAACCGCACACGTTTGAAATCAAATTGAAGTAGGGTAGGGACTTCGCTCTGTCTGTATTTGGCAATCATTCCTTGAAACATTAGCATCCACATGGCGGGTTAAGGACCCACCCTAAGAAATATGAAACGCTTCATCTTTGCCGTTATCCTGACGTCACTCTCGACTGCGCCGCTTTGGGCGCAGCGCGATCTTAGGGACATTCCCAGCCCCGATCCCGAAATCGAACGCAAGTCGTTCATTGTCGCGGACGGCTTTGAAGTGAATCTCTGGGCAGGCGATCCGCAAATCGCTAAGCCGATTCAAATGAACTTCGACAATCGTGGTCGGTTGTGGATCGCGTCGAGCGAAATCTATCCGCAGATCAAACCGGGGCAACCCGCGACCGACAAGATTCTCGTGCTGGAAGATAGCAACGGTGATGGTCAGGCCGAAAAGACGACTGTCTTCGCTTCGGGATTACTGATTCCCACAGGCGTGCTGCCCGACGGCGAAGGTGGTTGCTACGTCGCCAATAGCACGGAACTCATTCATCTTGCGGATACCGATGGCGATGGTAAAGCCGATCAACGTCGCGTGGTTCTCAGCGGATTCGGCACAGAAGATACGCATCACTTGCTGCATACGTTGCGTTGGGGACACGACGGCCAAATCTACATGAACCAATCCATCTACATCCATAGCCACATCGAAACCCCTTGGGGCGTGCGACGACTCAATGGTGGCGGTATTTGGCGGTTCCGCCCCGAGACGCTGGAACTCGATGTGTTGGCCGAAGGCTTTGTGAATGCCTGGGGCCATCATCAGAACTATTGGGGGCAATCGTTCGCGACCGATGGAGCTTATGGTGAAGGCATCAACTACGTCTTTCCAGGAAGCGTATTCGTCGCAGCGCCGGGTGCGAAGCGACGCGTGGAAGGGCTGAATCCCGGCAGTCCCAAACATTGCAGTTTGGAGATCGTTGGTGGCGGGCATCTGCCGGATGATTGGCAAGGCAATATGATTACCAACGACTTCCGAGCGCATCGCGTTTGCCGTTTCGTGGTGACAGAAGATGCCAGCGGTTACGCATCGCGGCAGGAGGTGGAAGTCATCAAATCGACACACGTCGCCTTTCGTCCCATTGATGTGAAGATGGGTGCCGACGGCGCGATCTATATCGCAGACTGGTACAATCCGATTATTCAGCACGGCGAGGTCGATTTCCGCGATCCACGTCGCGACCATGTGCATGGCCGCATTTGGCGCGTGACCGCCAAGGGGCGTCCGCTGGTGAAGCCCACCGATTTCGCTAAAGCCACCACGACAGAACTGCTCGATTTGCTCAAACGACAGGAAGAGTGGATTCGGTTGTGGTCGAAGTTGGAACTCAAACGTCGCGGCGCGAAAGAAGTCATTCCCCTCGCCAATGCCTGGATCGCGGCGCTCGACAAAAATGACGCGCACTTTGAACACAATCGCTTGGAAGCTTTGTGGGTCTTTCAGAACCTCAATGAAGTCAACGAGCCCTTGTTGCGCGAGGTGCTCGCTTCGCCCGATCATCACGCCCGGGCAGCCGCCTTGCGCGTGGCAAGTCAATGGCAAGCTCGACTCACCAATCCTATCGCGTACTTCAAAGCGGCCGTGGTCGATGAACATCCACAAGTGCGACTGGAAGCGGTCCGCGCGCTGGCCAAGCTTCCGTCGAGCGAATCGGCTCGCCTGGCTGTATTGGCGCTCGATAAGCCAATAGACAAGTTCCTGGATTTTGGCCTCTGGCAGGCGATGCGCGATTTGGAGCACAATTGGTTGCCGGCGGTTCGCGAGGGGCAGGAGAGTTTTGATGGCAACGTGGCCTATCTCACGTTCGCCTTGAAAGCGGTCGATTCGCCCGCCGTAGTGCAGCCGCTGCTCGCCCTCATTCAGAACAATAAGATCCCCGCCGATCGGGCTGGCGATGTGTTAGAACTGATTGCGGCACTGGGAGGCCCTAATGAGCTCGGCGCGGTACTCGATTTGGTCATCAAGTCGGAAGGGACGTTGCCGGATGAAACGAAAGCCTCGCTGCTGAATGCGTTGGCTGATACTTCGCTGACTCGTAAGAAGAATCCCGCAGGCGATTTGAATCGACTGCAGTTGGCCCTCGCCTCCCAATCTCCGGCATTGCAGGCCGCCGCCGCGCGCGCCGCTGGAGCTTGGAAGTTGGAATCGCAACGCGAAGCTTTGACCAAATTCATCTCCGAAGAGAACACGAACGCCGGCGTGCGCGTCGCTGCCATCGACGCCTTGGCTTTGTTGGGGGGCGACGCCAGCAAACAGTCGCTCAAAGTTCTGGCCACCAGCAACAAGAGTTCGCGTGATGTGAAAGCCAAAGCGACCAGTGCGCTCGCCGCACTCGATGTCGAGGCCGCTTCCCAATCGGCCGTCGCCTTGCTTGTCGAACTACCCTTAGGCGAAGATCCCGAATCCATCCTGAAAGCGATCCTCGCACAAAGCAAAGGCCCGGCGGCACTCGCCAAGGCATTTGAAGGTCAGAAGCTCAAGGGAGATACCGCAAAACTGGTGCTGCGTGTGGTGCGTGGTTCCCTGACACCTTCGCCAGACTTGTCGAACGCCATCCAGAAAGCCGGTGGCTTGGCGGATGGTGGCGGTTGGAAACTGACTGAGTCGCTCATGTCGGAATTGCTCGCGGAGGTTAGGGCCCAGGGCAATGCCGCGCGCGGGGAAGCGATCTTTCGCAAGGGAACCTCGCAGTGCTTTAAGTGCCATGCGATTGGCGGTGCCGGCGGTGTCGTTGGTCCCGATCTGGTGAGCATCGGTGCGAGCGCACCCGTCGACTATCTCATCGAGTCGCTGCTCGAACCCAATAAGAAAGTGAAGGAAAACTATCACTCGCAATCGGTTATCACCGACGAAGGCAAAGTCGTCACAGGCATTCCCGTGCGAGAAACGGCGGAAGAGCTAGTGCTTCGTGACGCCGACGACAAGATCGTCACACTACAGAAAAGTTCGATTGACGAACGCCAGGATGGCCGCTCGCTGATGCCCGACGGCATGGCCGATACACTCACCCGCGCGGAATTGGTCGATCTGATTCGCTTCCTGTCGGAACTAGGTAAGGTTGGTCCCTATTCGCTTGGTCAAGCGCGGCTCGCGCGGCGTTTCGAAATCCTTGTTCCCAATGGCGAAGCTTACACACGTTTGTCACGTACTAGTTTCGATACGGTTGCCGCAGTCGATCCGACACTCGCCTGGGAACCAGCCTATAGTCGCGTCTCCGGCGATTTCCCCGCCGCCGAATTGCCTGCATTTGAGCTTAAGGCTTGGGGAGCCGGCGAAGGTGAAGGGCCGAAGAAAGTTGTCTTTGTGCGCACTCAACTAGAGGTCACGTCGCCCGGCAAGACCAAGCTCGTCGTCAACGTCGCGCAACATCTCATGCTCTGGCTCGATGGTAAGCCGACCACGCCTCAGGCAGAATCGGTACTCGATCTATCCTCCGGCAAGCACATGCTCGTCCTCGCAATCAACACGACTGCGCGCAAAGAACCGCTGCGATTGGAACTGTTGGATGAAGCGGGATCGAATGCCAAGGTGCAATGGATAGGCGGGAAGTAGCGGTTACACGACTTTTTACGTTACGTGTTAATAGAAGTAGAAGCGTCGCCTTCTCCGTGTATCTAATCACACAGCCACCGCATCCAAGCCTCAAGGCCATGGCGCTCGTTGGGACCGATGCGGTGAAAGATGAAATAGCAGATGGCGAGAAATAGAATCGCCAGCGGCACCGAAATGGAGACCGGCATCGCAATCCGCCAGTAGTGTGTCGGATCGTCTTGCATGATGTGGCCATAGATCCAAAGTGGCCAAAGATGGACGAGGTGATGCAAAACGTAGATGGTCAGGGAGTAACGACTGAACGTCTTGGCGATGTCGAGCAATCCTTTGTACTTCAGAGCGCGAGGATTGTGATCGACAAAGCGATGTGCGAGTCCAAATAACACCAGGGACATGCCCATCGTCGCCAGCACATATTCGATCGTGGGCGGAAACATCGTCCAACCGGCCAATACATGCTTCGAAACGGCGGCCGGCAAATAGGGTCGCGAGCCGAGCGCCACAAACGCTGCCACCAGCAGTAGCGCGCCGCAGGCCACGGTTTTCCAAGGCGAGATCACATTCTCTTGTTCTTCACTCGACTCGGCGAACATCAACGACGCCATCACGAAGCCGGTGAGCGAGTAGGCGATCCAAGGAAATAGCGGAAAGTAGCCTGTTGTTGTGAAGCCGATAAAGAGATCCGTTAGCGTTAAATCCCCTTCATAGTAACCGTTGATCCAATAGGCGTGATAGTCGGCCAGCGAACGAAGAATCGGACTGATGATGATGGCGATCACCGCGACCAGCACGGAAATCGTCAACGGAATGCGCCGCATTAGATTGAGGGTCAGCAAGCCGAATCCAATAAACGTCAGCACGTCCCAATTAAACGTGTCCTCGGGCAACCACACAAGAATATTAAACGTGAAGCCTGCGCCGAAGACGAACAATCCGCGACGGACGGAAACCTTGGAAATCTCCAATTCGCTCTTGCCGCGCGCTTGCTGGCCGCTAACCCACAAGCGATAGCTCACGCCCGAGAGAATCGCAAATAGCGGTGCGCCCAACCCAGTGAAAGGTGGAATATAGCCGGAGAGATTCTCTGGAAAATGCACTAGCACCATCACAAAGATGGCCAGCATGCGAAGCATGTCGATCGACGGATAACGCATACGGTCTTACGGTCCCATCGCTGTGATGAGTTCAAACCCATAAAGCAAGACTTGCAACAATAGCAGCACAATGATGACCCATTCCAAGGTGTTGCTCGAACGGTTGAGCATATAGTCGCTGGCGCGCTGCCCACATGATTCGTACACTTTCTCAAAGACCTCAATCTGTTCGCTCAGAAACTCATGCCGATGCGTCACGCGCATCCGCTCGCGAAAGCGCTCCTCGACCTGACTGGCCAGCGTGGGCGGATGGAGGTGCGGCGAGTGAATGAACGGTGCGATGCGGGCCAAACGGGCGCGCAATAGCAAAACTTGTCGAAAGCGTTCTAGAAGTTGTTGGCGCTTGTTCACCGCCCGCTCATCGAACTCGAAGGCGAGAGGAAGATCCCTTTCAAATTGCGGCCACGATTCTCCGAGTTGGCGCTCGATGTCGCGCAGTTCGGATTCGTAGTAAAACGCCTCAACCAGCGCATTGCGAATCATCGTCAACCGGCCAGGCTGCGCCAACACTGCCACACGACCTGGCGTCCAAAACAACTGCGCCCCTTGCAAGGTCATCATTTGGCTTTTCGGATCGCCAGCAGACGCAAGGGCGTCGACCCACTCGCGGACGTTGCTTAATAAATCGGCTTCATCTTGATTGGCGACCGGAATTGAGAGAATCAATAGTCGACCGGCAGGGACCGGCGCTTGAACGTCCAGTTCTTCAGCAACCAGCGCTGCCCATCGTCCGATCGCCGGTGGAAACGCAACAACGACATCCGCTTTGTCTGGAGGCGCGACAAGATAGGCGACTTGCTGGAGTTCCGTGCCAGCGGGCAGGTGACCTGGTGCGGCCATGGTGGGCTTCTCAATTGCGGTGGCGATCATACATCTCCTGGTTCTTGGTCTGCCATTTGCGCGGCGATCCACGCGGCTACATAGTCGGCCGAGTCGAGCACGCCATTGAGTGTGGAATCAAATAAATAGTCACCAACCATGAAGAGATTGGCATGTTCTACCGGTTCGGGCTGGTGGCGTCGATCCAGGTTGCGCGAAACAACACCCCCTGGCAGTGCATTGACCGCCGCAACCCAGCGATGCACTCGTCCTTCGATGAAGAACTGACGTCCGTGCGCGAGGAAGTCGGGAAGCGATTCGAGCGCCTGCTCGATTAACTCGGCGTCGCTCCAATGGCTCATTTCCAGCGCCGCTGCGCCACCCAAAAGCCAACCTAATACACCATGCGTAATGCCGGGATCACGCGACGACTCGTCATACAGACAGCAACCGCCGAAACGATCGAGCATCCAATACGAATCGGCAAGCGACTTGCGCCAAAATGGTTGCTCGAACAAAATCGTGATGCGGAGGTAATGTGCCGGATGGTCGTAGTGGGCCTGATGCTTGTAGACCGCTCCGCTCAAACGTTCGCCTTGGAAGGCGACGGAGGGGACGTGATTGTGCGGTAATGCCACAACCACAAAATCAAAATCATCATGGCGCTCCTGGCCATGATGCGTCGAACTCACTTGCAATCGCCCCTGCGGCGTTCTGCCAATGCTACGCACGCGATGTTCCAGGCGGAAGTCCGCGGAGATCCGCGCCGCCAGTTCGCGTGGGAGGCGTTCGTTACCCCCTTCAATGCCATACAGCACCATGTAGGCGGGGTCATTCATGACATAATTCTGCAGGCCATACGATGGACTGGTCTGACTTGGCTCGGTCGCCAGATCGCTATGGATCAAGTTCTCAATATAGTGGCGAGTTTCTGGTTGAGGGACTTTGGCCAACAACGCGTCGAAGCGGCGACGATCGGGCTCTTGATAGGCACCCTCTGGATTGTCCGAATAGTAGAACTCGCGCGGCGTCATCCAGTCCTTCGCGATTTGATCGAAGGCTTGCAGAGCGGCGCACGCCGGCACGCCCAGTTGATCGCGAACGTCATCCAGATTGGAAAGAATCCGCTGGTTCATGATTACTGCCGAGCCACCCATCGGACTGGTCGGCAAACCGAGTTCCGCGATGAGATCCTTGAGCGGATCGTCATCCTCAAAGTTTGAATAGTCGTAGAACTCCGCCGCGCCAGCTTCATAGCGCACCGGAACTGCCTCGAAAAGGGGCGTTAGTATCTTGCCTCCCAAACGATCACTGGCTTCAAACAGCGTCATTCGTAGCGGCCGATCAGCCAGTTTCTGCAGCGCGTAGGCGGTCATCAAGCCGCCGGGGCCACCCCCTACAATTCCCACGTTCCAGGGTCGCATCAAAGTTCCAATTCAAGAGCGCTGCCAATACCCCCAATTCGAGAAAACGCCGACGAGTGCGGCGCTTCTAGCAACGTCTACTAAAACCCCCGTATCCCGACAAGGTTTCGCGTGCAGAATTTGCTCCACGAGGCTCAGACGTAACGTCAGCAGCGGTTCGATCCGCTGCCAATGTTCATTGGGGGGGCGGACTTGCCATTGGGTGACGGGGCTTAGCCAGTGCATTCTCGGTGCATGAGGCCCCGCACCGAGTCGACCACTAAACCGAACACTAACCAATTCGTCCGTGGGCTTCCAAGAACCACAGTTGCTGATCAAGTGTGCGCGAGACGCCGGTCAGCAAATCGGCACTATCGGCGTCGCCCAGTTCCGCT
>JBGSHH010000198.1:0-7487 GCA_041752355.1 Pirellulaceae bacterium
TTTTAGACTCTCAATGACCGCCGGCGGCAAAATGCTACGCCAGAATGCCTTGGACGACTTCGCCATGGACATCTGTCAGGCGGAAATCGCGGCCGCTGTAGCGATAGGTAAGTTTCGTATGATCGATGCCCAGCAGATGGAGCAGCGTAGCGTGCAGATCGTGCACACTCACGCGATTTTCGACCGCCTTCACGCCGAGTTCATCCGTCGCGCCATACGCCAAACCACCCTTCACCCCTCCGCCAGCCAGCCAAACCGTGAAGCCGGTATTGTGATGGTTGCGACCGTTGGAGCCTTGCGCGGTGGGCGTGCGACCAAATTCGCCACCCCAAAGTATCAAAGTCTCTTCGAAGAGGCCGCGGGACTTGAGATCGGCGATGAGCGCGGCGATCGGTTGATCGCTCTTGAGCGCGTCACGCTGATGATCCATGATGTTGCCGTGGGCATCCCAAGGCTGTCCGCCGCCGTAGTAAAGTTGCACCATCCGAACGCCCCGTTCGACCAACCGGCGAGCCATGAGACAACCATTCGCGAATTCCCCTTCGCCATAGGCGTCGCGCACCGTTTTGGATTCTTTGGCCAGGTCGAACGCTTCTTGCGCCTCAAATTGCATGCGATAGGCCATCTCCAGCGACTGGATGCGCGCCTCTAGTTGCCCATCGGCGCCGCGATCGGCAAGGTGTTCGCGATTGAGTGATTGCATCAAATCAAGGACGCGCCGCTGCTCCTCAGGCGAAAGATTCTTGTTCGACAAGTTACCGATCGCTTGCTTGGGATCGACGCGAGAGTTGTTGATATGCGTCCCCTGAAAAATGCCAGGCAGAAAACTATTGGACCAAAGCGCCGGACCCACCACCGGCTTACCAGGGCAAAGCACAACATAGCCTGGCAGATTTTGATTCTCGCTTCCTAAGCCATAAGTGAGCCAGGAGCCAAGGCTGGGGCGAATCGGTTGTTGCACGCCGCTATTCATCATGAACAAGCCAGGCTCATGATTGGGAGTTGGCGTATGCATGGAACGTATAACGCACAAATCATCGACGCACTTCGCCAAATGCGGATAGATTTCGCTCACCTCCAACCCGCTCTCGCCATGCTTCGCGAACTTAAACGGCGAAGGCATGAACTTGCCGCCGGGACCTGGCTTGCCTTCTTGCTCGACAAGTTTTGGCTTGGGATCGAACGTATCGACGTGCGACGGACCGCCATTCATAAACAGGTAGATAATTCGCTTTGCTTTGGGGGCGAAGTGCGGTGCCTTAGGCGCCAAGGGATTCGACCCCTTCACCGCTTCCGCAGCGCGCGATTCCGTCCCCAGCATGGCCGCTAATCCCAGCGTGCCAAAGCCTGCACCCACGCGACCGAGCATATCACGGCGATCGATGAACATGTTGCCTGCCCTCTTTCCTATTCATGTACTTGCATGTTGCCAGTGTGTAGCAACGCCAACCATCCCTAATCGACAAAAGCGAACTCGTTTGAGCCCAACAGCGCGAGCGCGTACTCTTCCCAAATGTTGAGCGAACCCGCTGGCGACGTTGCCAAGAAGGCTTGTCCCAGTTCCAACTCCCGTTCCGTCGGCGCGCGACCAAATGCTAACAGGTAAACGCGCCGAATACTGTCGCTGACACTTCCCGACTTTTCCGCCGCTTCCGACTCACGCTTCACCCGCGCGGCAAGTGCCTTGGCTTGTTGCGCGAGGAAGTCACTATTGATCACGAACAATTGTTGCAGCGGCACCGTCGTAACGCTGCGACGGTCGCTGGTGATGTTCGGATCGGGAAAATCGAACAGACGCAACAATTCGTTGAGTTGATGGCGACTGATGTAGCCATACAGTGTGCGACGACGAAAGTCGTTCTGGGCGAGATTCGTCGAGGGTCCACCGAGCGTCAGATCGAGCGTGCCCGATGCGGCTAACATCGCATCGCGCCAAGGTTCCACTTCCAAGCGACGCCGATGCATCCGCGAAAGCAGTCGATTCTCGGGATCGCGCTCATCGCGCGTGGCATCCGATTGACTGGTCTGTTGATATGTGGCCGAAAGCATCATCTCGCGATGCAAAGACTTCAGCGACCAACCGGAGTCAATCAATCTTTGGGCGAGGTAGTCGAGCAATTCGGGATGCGTGGGACGTTCGCCGAGTTGGCCAAAGTTGCTCGGCGTGCGGACCAAGCCTTGGCCAAAGTGTCCTTGCCAAAGACGATTGACGGCAACGCGCGGCGTAAGGGGATTGGCCGGATTGGCAATGGCGCGAGCGAGTTCCAAGCGACCGCTGGAGGATGAAGGGATATCGAGCGGGGCTCCCGGCAATAAAACAGTTAGAAAGCCACGGGGTGCAAGTTCGCCCAACTTCACGGGGTTACCTTGCACCATGACCTTGAGGTCCAACGGATTGCTATCGGCTAGCGAATGCGCGATCGGAAGTTTAATTCCGTCAGCTTCTTTCTTACGCTTGTTAAGCTCTTCTTGCAGCGGTTTGAGATCCTGTTTGCGCTCTGCGGAAAGCAGCTGTTCGACCTCGTTACGCGGAACGGCAAGCACCCCTTTGTCACCGAGGATTTGCGCGTGTAAAGCGGCGTCTTGCTTGGTGCGTTCGGCATCATCGGCTGGCGAGTCTTCGTTTAACAAACGCAAGACGTGCTGCTGGAACACTTCCGCGGCAGCGCGAACTTCCACCAACGCGGCATCGTTGGAGGACAGGTCGATCTTTTCATCTTGCTTGGCGAGCAATTCTCGCCAGGCAGCCAGCGCAGGCTGATCTTTGCCGCCGTCTTTGAGGTAATCGCGCCAACGCTTGAGCAAAAACTCGGGGAGGCCGTCTTGCTTCGCCGACTTATCGAAATTGATGTCGCTGTCCTGTTTGCGACGATTGTTGTACTTCCAGACGCCAACCAGATAGGACGCGGTTTCTTTGGCAAGTTCGGGGCGCAGCAACTTCGCTTGCGCGTCGAGGAACTCGTCCACGACCGTTTGCTGCTGCTTGAACGCTTCCTGGGCCGCGTCCTTCATCGCTTGTTCTTCCGCAGTGGCCAGCGAGAACTCCGAATACTTGCTGCTGGCAAAGATCCCTGCGAGTGCGTAATAGTCGCGTGTCGAGATCGGATCGAACTTATGATCGTGGCAGCGCGCACAGGCGACGGTTAGTCCCAGCACACCGCGCGTGAGTGTATCCACGCGATCATCCCATTCGTCGGCTTGCGCTTGCTTGGCCGCGTTGTTATCGGCGTAGTACACCGGCCCCAGCGCAAATAGTCCTAGTGCCGCCGCCGATTCCTTCTTGGCTGCATCGTCGGCACCCGGCAGCAAATCGCCAGCGATCTGGGCGGCGAGAAACCGATCGTAAGGCAAGTCATTGTTGAGCGAATTAACAACCCAATCGCGATAGCGATAGGCATTGGGGTACATGCGCGCTTGAAAGGTATGCGCCTGATCTTCGCCATAGCGGGCCACATCCAGCCAATGTCGTCCCCAACGTTCGCCATAGTGGGGTGAAGCAAGCAGACGATCGATCACCGTTGCAAAGGCCTCAGGCGATTCATCTTTGAGAAACGCTTCGATCTCCACCGGAGTCGGCGGCAAACCGATCAAATCAAACATCGCCCGCCGTAGTAGTGCCTCGCGACTGGCTGGCGCGCTGGGAGACAGGCCCGTTTCCTCTAACTTCGCTAATACGAAGCGATCGATATCGTTCTTGACCCACTCAGTGTTCTTCACAGCAGGCGGTTTGGCACCGGCTATCGGTTGGAAGGCCCAAAACTTCCGGCCTGCAGCGAAGTCAATCTGTTTGGTGCTGGGGGCATTTCCATCGCGCGGATCCGGCAAACCGATCTTCACCCACTGCTCAAAATCGGCGATGGTCTCAGGCGGAAGTTTGCCCTCGGGAGGCATTTCGCTCCCTTCATAGCGCAAAGCTTGAATGAGCAAACTGCCTTCGACATTCCCCGGCACCACCGCGACGCCTGACTCGCCGCCTGCGAGCATCCCGGCGCGGCTATCGAGACGAAACTTGCCTTTGGGTTCCTTGGCGGCATCCGAGTGACATTCATAGCAATGCTTCACCAGCACCGGTCGAATCTTCGTCTCGAAGAATTCAACGCCGGCAGGGTCCAGCTCCTCCGCGCGCAGCGCGATCCCATTCGCAACCGAAAGAATTACCACCAGCAACAGAGCGCGGCGATCCATGCGGAAATCTCGGCGGGAGGGAAGGGAGGAAGCATCAAGGCGGGCCGATGTGAGTATAACCGAATCCACAACCAAACTACAAGCGAAAGTTGCCTCCGATCGCGGCACGGGACGAGAGCTACTGAGCCGCGAATGGGAGGACGGTATCATCTCCCCGCATGTTAAGAATTTGACCAGCGTCATCTTGCCGTCGATACTGCCAATTGGCTCAACTCTCCGCGACCTGCTCCAAAACGATGGACCATGCCATGCCCTGCTACTTGTTGCGACACCTGCTGACCTTGCTGCTCGTGACGGTCACAACGCTGACTTCCGTTGCCCAAGCCACCGAACCACGCCCCAATGTGATCTATGTCATGGCGGACGAACTGGGCTATTACGAGCCGGCGTTCATGGGCAATCCCCACATCCAGACGCCTCATCTCGACAAGTTAGCGGCAGAAGGAATGGTCTTTCGCAACATGTTTGCGGGATCTTCCGTTTGCGCCCCGACCCGTTGCTGCTTCCTGACCGGCAAACACAGTGGACATAGTTCGGTTCGTTCCAATGGTGGTGGTACACCCCTGCGCGCCGAGGAGTCGACCATTGCCTCCATTCTCAAAAAGCAAGGCTATGCCACAGGTGGATTTGGCAAATGGGGTTGCGGGGGGCGCGATTCGACAGGCGTTCCCGAAAGGCATGGCTTTGATCTGTTCTTGGGCTACTACGATCAAGTCCACGCCCATACGTACTATCCGCCCTATCTGATTCGCAATAGCGAGGAAGTTCCCTTGCCAGGCAACCATGGCAGCCAAGGCGAAACCTATTCGCAATACGTCATTCATGATGCCGCAATGAAGTTCGTTCGCGAACATGCCAAGCAACCATTCTTCGCATATCTCCCCTACACACCACCGCACGGCAACTTCGATATCCCCGACAAGGATCCCGCCTGGGCGCTTTACAAAGACCAAGCATGGTCGGAACCCGCCCGTCGCTACGCCGCCATGGTGACGATGATCGACCGGCAAGTCGGAGAGTTGATGGCGCTGCTCAAGGAACTCAAAATCGACGACAACACGCTCGTCTTTTTCAGTGGCGACAACGGCGCCAATGATTACTTCAAGTCCGCCGAGCATCCGCGCGGCGTGCATTTTGGCAATCAGAATCCTCAAACCGGCGCGGAGTATCGCGGCACGAAAGGAACGCTCTACGAAGGGGGAGTCCGCATTCCGTTTGTGGCCCGTTGGCCGGGCAAGATCAAGCCAGGAAGCACCAGCAATCATCTCGGCTATTTTCCCGACATCTTGCCGACGATTGCCGAACTAGCCGGCGCCACCACCCCGGCCGATATCGACGGTATCTCCATTCTACCGACGCTCGTCGGCGAATCTGCCGCGGGACATAAACAGGCGGAGCATGACTTTCTATACTGGGAGATCGGTGGCTGGACGGCGATTCGGCAAGGAACATGGCGCGCGGTACGTCCCAAAGCCAAGGCACCGTGGGAACTCTACGACCTGGCGACCGATCCTGGTGAAAAGTCCAACGTGGCGGCGAAGCAGCCTGAAGTCCTGGCCAAACTCACCGCACTCGCCGAGAAGGCCCACGAACCGGTTCGCGTTGGAACCTTCACCACCACCGAGCGCCACGAGCGCGACCGCCGCTCTAAGTTCGGCAAGCAAGATGAACCTGCCGCTCCCGCCGCCAATCCGAAAAAGAACAAAGCCAAAGCGAAGAAACAATAGTATCGGTCGTATCGAACCTGCCCAACTTTTCGCCTGTGTAGAGTTACGTAGAGTAGTTTCGTGTGGCGCGATAGAACCTTGCGAAACGATTTCGCGGAGCATTGCGCATGCTCGGTCGTGCGACGATGTTATCGCTGGCAAAAACAACACAACCGGCCTGCGATGCACCAACAATTCGCGGCTTCTGTCGGTCTATTTGCATCGAATGAACGAGCCAGTCCGATAGATGCAATGTGAACACCTTAGCGCGTTGTGACTGTTGCAACGCCCCCCTGCATGGTTTCGCCCTGGTCGTCGATTCCCATGAAACATCCACTAGCATCCGCATCGTCGTCAACACCCGCACCGACTGTCCTAGGCGGCAAAGTTGGCATCGCCATCATCACTGGGCTGACTTTGACCATGCTCTGGGGAATCGCTAGTTCAACGCTGGCTGCCGAGCGAGCGCCGCGAGTCGCCTCCCGCTTTGCCCAACCAGCGACCCCGCCCGTGCCCGAGGCGACGCTCCCCAACGACCGCTTGAAGCCGCTCAGCGATTTCGCGCTGCCGGAGGCGCTGCCCGCCAAGCAACCCCAGCCCGACTTCGCCGCCGATCGCTTCGATCAGGAGTTGCCGGAAGTGCAAGGTTTAGGTGCCACGCGCCCTTGGCCGCTGACGGTCTACGCCTGGGAAGCGCCTGCGCTTTGCCACCGTCCGCTGTATTTTGAAGACGAAAACCTGGAGCGTTACGGTCATTCGTTTGGCCTTGTACAGCCAGCTGTTTCGGCGGCGCACTTCTTTGGGCGCGCTGCGGCGCTACCCTATCTAGCTGGTGCCTTTCCGTCGCACGAGTGCTATTACACGCTCGGCAAAGGTCGCCCAGGCAGCTACATGCCTTACTATCTCTATCGTCCGCCGGTAAGCGCTCGCGGCGCGGTGTATCAAGCCGGCGCGGTGACAGGCCTGTCGTTCTTTGTGCCTTGAACTTTAGAACGGCAAACGAAACGTGCCGCGCAAGTTGCGATAAAGTCGCAGGCCAAGCGATTCGGGGGCGACAATGATTTTGGCGTGGCCCAGACTACCGCTGAGCAGCGGCACATCGTGCTGATCGAGTCCAACAATCGCCTGATAGTAATTGCCCTGGGGACGCAAGTGACCATGCGGTCCTCGCTCGGAAGCGAACGCACCCGATGCCAACAATTCGGGCGGCAACTCACTGGCGCTCAGCCGAGAGATTGTTTGCACCTTGCCGTGCAGCGCCAAGCCGGGCGCGACGTCGACGATGATGCGGGCGGACTGCCCCACACTCAACAGTGGAATCTCACTTTCATGCACAATGACAAGCGCCTCGAACTGTTGGGGCGAACCAATTGCACAGAGCAGCGTGCCAGCCTCCAAATAGCAGCCGATGTTGGCCGATTCCAGTGGCGTCCCCGCGAACTCGTGTAGCTCGGTGCTAGAAGCTTCGTTCATGCGACTACGGGGTGGCAACACCGTACCAGCGACGGGCGACTTGAGCACGAGTTCCGACTGTTGACGCCGCTTCTCCGCAAGTTGCGATTCCAGGTCGGCGAGCGCTTGCGCGGCGACCGTCAA
>JBGSHH010000199.1:0-4975 GCA_041752355.1 Pirellulaceae bacterium
GTTACCGCGTTGCTTGAAAAAATGCGTACGGATTTCAAACGGGTCGCAAAACGAGGTTGTAGGAAGTTGGGGAGGTGGGGCGGCGTCACCGGAGGAGATCACCAAGAAGACACCAAGAGAAGACAGAGGAGATTGTGGCCACGGATGAACGCGGTCGACACGGATTGGATGTGAATAATAAGGAAGAAGGACCAGTCGCATAACCTCCTTCCTTTCTAAAATTCTTCAATCCGTGGTATCCGTGTTCATCCGCGGCCACTACCCCCTTCTCTCTACCTCCCTGCTCCTCTTTGTGTATTCGTGGGGGTAGCGCAGGCATAACCCTGTCCTCGCTTACGCTTCGGGTTAGTGGGGACGGATGTGGGTATCCGGCCTACGGGGGCCGATCGGCCGAATTGAGAATTTGGACACTCCAGAATCGGTTGTAAGTCTCTTGCTAGAAATCGATTACGATAAATACGCCCCAAAAAACGCACGAGGGGACTGGTTGTGGGAGGGGAAGGCTTCCAGGTGGTGTAACCGCCGTGCGGCGTGCGACCACGATAGCCAGGGGTAACGAAGCGTAGGCGGAAAGAAGTTAGGTTGGGGTCCCGTGTTGACGAGGGAACACCGCAAGTCGACGCAGGAGATCGCCGACGCCGGGGCGAAGGTGGCGGAAGAGCCTGCGCGCGAGGATCACGCGCGGGAACTGGCCGAGATCGCTGCAGCGGTGGCCGGCGACCAGGCGGCCTACGCGCGGTTGGTCGAGCGGTATCAGCAAGCCCTCGCCGATTGGATGTGGCGGTTCACGCGCGATCGCGGGCAGTTGGAAGAATTGGTGCATGACACGTTTGTGGAAGCGTATTTCAGTCTGAAGTCCTATCGGCAGGCGGGGCCGCTGTTGCATTGGCTGCGGAAGATTGCCACCCGCGTCGGCTATAAATTTTGGAAGCAGGAAAGCAAACGACGACAAACGAAAGAACTGAGCGCCGACGATTGGCAAGACTTGCGCCAAGCCAGCGGTGCGTCGGCAATCGAAGCGGACACGAAGGAATTGGTGCATCGCGCGCTGGCCCAGTTGCCGCCGCGCGATCGGTTAGTATTGACGTTGATGTATATCGACGATTTGCCCACGGAGCAGGTCGCGGAGTTAACGGGTTGGAGCCGCGTGATGGTGAAGGTGCAAGCGTTTCGCGCGCGGGCGAAGTTGAAGAAACTGTTGGATAAGTACGAGTTCTAAGCCAGGGAGAGTCGCCATGGACTCCGTCGATCGATTTTTGCAACTCGCGGCACAAGCGTGTGGCCATGCGCCGCGCGTGGAGGTTTCGGGCGCGGTACTGCACAGCCTTCGCGTGGCTAATCGTCGCGAGCAGATGTTGGACTATGCGCCGTTGGCCGTTTCGGCGGCGCTGGCGATCGCGGCGGGGGTGTTTTTCATGGTGTCGCTGTCGAGTTCGCTCAGCATCGATACCACCGTGGCCGAACTGGTGAATCCGATCAGCATGTTGGTGCCGTAAAATTTTTTTGAAAGCCAATCGACCCTTCTTCGCCAAAGTGGGGTTAAAAGCCATGACCAAGGTTGAAACTTCGCCGCATGTCGAGCGATCAAGCACTCGCACGAACGCCACCCGTCGCTGGGCAACGGTGGTGGCGCTGATGTGCGCTTTTGTCGCGGGACTGGGGGTCGGGACCGGTGTCACCATGCAGGTGATGCGACATGAAGCGATGCGAATGTTTCGCAAGCCGGAGGATGCGCGTAAGGAATACAACCAACGTTTGCGATCGAAGTTAGCGCTCAGCGACGAGCAGTACGCCAAGATCGAGACGATTGTGAATCGTCGCCTGGATGAGTTTGAGTCGTTACGATTGGAAGTACATCCGCGAATTTCCCACATATTTGAGGAGATGGATCGCGAAGTCGCGGCCGAGCTGACGCCCGCGCAACAGCCTGCGTTTGACAAGTTCATTGAAGAACGGCAGCGGATGTTTCCGCCGCCACCGCCGCCCCCCGGCCCCAAACCGCCGGAACACAAACCGCCGGGAGACGGGCCACTTCATCAACCTGGGTCCTCTTAGCCGTCCTACGCTTGTGGACGGCCTCAGCCACCTGAGAATGTGGCGGCTCTCCCACGAGCGGAGAACGTTTAGCCCCGGTCCCGACGGGGAGAGCCGCCCTTTTGCTATTATAGTGGGTAAGCTGGCGGTTCGTCGCTCTTTGCTTTGGGAAACAAGATGCGCGCTCGGTGGAAATGGTTGCTAGGGTTGGTGTTGCTGGTCGCGGTGATCGCGATTTCGGCCACGCAGTTGCGCGGCATGTGGGGAGATGCCCTCGCTGTTCCTACCCAAAAACTGCGCTTGATGTGGTTTGGCGACCCCAGCAAACGCTATCGTCAGGCAGAAGTGAAGCGCGGCGATTTGGAGTTCGTCGTCAATTCCACCGGCACCGTGCAACCGGTGCGGCGGGTGCAAATCGGCGTGTTTGTCTCGGGACCGATCGTGGAGGCGCTGGCCGATTTCAATTCCGAAGTGAAGGAAGGGGACGTTCTCGCCAAGATCGATCCGCGGATCTACGAGTCGAATGTCGCGCGCGATATGGCGACGCTGGCACATCGCAAGGCGGACAAAGCCCGCATCGAAGCCTTGCTCTTGCTGGCGACCAACAACTACGACCGAGCGCTTAACCTTCGCGAAGCGAAGAAGACATATCTTTCCGACCAGGAACTCGATCAGTTCAAAGCGGAAAAAGGCTCGCTGGCGGCACAGTTGGAAACATCCAAAGCGGCGATCGCCGAAGCGGAAGCGACGTTGAAAGTCTCCAAGCAGAATCTCGACTACACGATCATTCGCGCGCCGGTCGATGGCGTCGTCATCGATCGGCAGATCGATCCAGGGCAAACGGTGGCGGCCAGTTTTCAAACGCCGACGCTGTTCATCATCGCGCCGGACTTGCGCGAGCGGGTGTATGTTTACGCTTCGGTCGATGAAGCCGATATCGGTTTGATTCGCATGGCCAAAGAACGCTCGGCACCGGCGCATTTCACGGTGGATGCTTACGACGATTTGTTCGCTGGCAAAGTGACGCAGATTCGCTTGAATCCCACCACGACGCAGAACGTGGTGACGTACACCGTCGTCGTCGAAGCGGCCAATCACGAGTTAAAGCTCTTGCCTGGAATGACGGCCAGTTTGTCGTTTCAGATTGAGAATCGGGAGGATGTGTTAAAAGTTCCCAATGCAGCGTTGCGATTCTTTCCGCGCGTCGAGCAGGTGCACCCGCAATACAAACCGTTGGTGGAAGGCAAAGTCGTGCTAGCCGCCGAGACGGAAAGTACCGCCATTAAGCCAAGCGCGAAAGAAAAGGCGAGCGCCGCACGCGAGCGCAATCGGCGGCATGTGTGGGTGATTGAAGGCGAACTGCTGGCGGCGAAGGAAGTGGTGACCGGTATCAGCGATAGTAGCTTCACCGAGTTGGTCGAAGGCGATCTCAAGCCGGACGAGAAGGTGGTGACGGGTACGCAATCGGCGTTTGGTCGCTAGGAAACGAGTCGCGGTATGAACTTTTGGATGACCTTTCGCATCGCACGTCGCGCGCTGGGCAAGAACAAGCTGCGCGCCGGCTTGACGGTGCTCGGCATCGTGATTGGCGTAGCCGCCGTGATCGCGATGGTTTCCGTGGGACAATCGGCCAGCGCGATGATTCAAGGCCAATTCGCCAATCTCGGCACGAATGTGGTGTTCGTGCTGCCAGGGAGCGAGCAGTCAGGCGGCGCGCGCGGCGGACTGGGGACGGTGGTCACGCTCACGGCCGCCGATGCGAAGGCGGTCGAGAAAGAATGCCCTTCGATCCTGGCCGCCTCGCCGATTTGCCCCGCTTCGGGCCAAGTGATCTATGGCAATTCCAACTGGTCGCCGAATGAGATTGTCGGTGTGGACGAGGACTATCTCACGATTCGCAATTGGCCGGTGGAGCGCGGCGACTTCTTCGGCGAGCGCGAGATCATCGCCTCGGCGAAGGTGTGCGTCGTGGGGCGAACGATTGTCGAAAGTCTGTTTCAAACCACCGATCCGATCGGCCGCACGATCCGCGTGAAGAACATTCCCTTCACGGTGGTGGGTGTGCTGGAAGAAAAAGGGGCGAACATGGTCGGACAGGATCAAGACAATATCATCTTGATGCCTTACACGACCGTGCAAAAACGGATGTCCGGCTCGGCGTTCAACAATATTGGCGCGATCATGGCGTCGGCGCGGTCGTATGATCGGATGGATGAAGCGACGTTTGAGCTGCGCGGCTTGTTGCGCGAGCGGCACCGCATTCGCCCTGGCGATGTGGATGACTTTCGCGTCGGCAACAGCGCCGAGATCGCCAATGTGCTGGGCATCATCACAGGCACCATGACCTACTTGCTCGCTTCGATCGCGAGCGTGTCGCTGTTGGTCGGCGGCGTCGGCATCATGAACATCATGCTCGTGTCGGTGACCGAGCGCACGCGCGAGATCGGCATTCGTATGGCAGTGGGAGCGAAGTCGGGCGATATCTTGCGGCAGTTCTTATTGGAAGCGATTCTCCTGTCGCTGATGGGAGGACTGGTCGGCGTGATACTCGGCGTGAGTGTCGCGGTAGGGATGACCACGGTAATCAACAGCATCAACCCCGGCAGCAAATGGCCGATCGTGATCTCGCCGGTGGCGATAGTGATCGCGCTGGGTTTCTCCGCCGGCGTAGGTTTATTCTTTGGCTTTTTTCCCGCGCTGCGCGCCAGCAAGCTCGATCCGATCGATTCGCTGCGATATGAGTAGGTGGCGCGCGGCGTCGCCGAGCCATCACCAGCAAGTCATCACCAGCAAAACGTCAGCGCTTCCCAACACGACCATTGACACCAGTTCGAGAGGCTCGACCACTGCGTTTGCGAGCGCGTGCACCAATCGGCTGGTGGTGGTGGATCGGCTAAGGTGACATAGGCGAGCGGTTTGGAAAGAGGCGTGACTTTCGTCA